>CAJQNE010000023.1 GCA_905479545.1 uncultured Gammaproteobacteria bacterium
TGCATTCGCAATACTGGCAAGCGGCAAAGCAGCCAGCTTCAAACCACCAATGAACGTAATTGTCTCCAACGTTCCTGGTCCACGAAACGCGCTATACCTGGCTCAAGCGCGAATGGAAGCCATTTACCCTATTTCCATTCCCTCACAGGGCATGGGGCTTAATATTACCTGCCTCAGCTACAACGACCAGTTAGCCGTCGGCTTTACAGGCTGTCGCGACACCCTACCGAGTTTGCAGCACATCGCCGTCTATTCACTGGAGGCATTGGAAGAGTTAGAAGCCGCAATGCAGACGAAAAAAGCCGCATAGCAGCGGCAGTATCTGGTGCTGGCCCATTTTCCCGGATCGCCATTTTGGTCATCCTGGCCGATATCCCGCAAAAACTTTACGAAGGTAATATTTAAATAAATCACATCAGCTGAAACAGCCTTTAGTTCGCTCAAAATCTCATTGGTACTTATCAAAAGTATTAGTTACAGTACCTACAGAAGTCAGGCGGCAGTAACCTGGCTCAAAGTGAGGAGACCAATGGCTACCCAATTTCAGCCAGCTGCTGATTTTGCCCCTGAGCAAAGCGGCACTGCATTACTAACCAGCCGCCCAATTCGGCCACAGCGCGAGCTCGTGCGCCCCCGTCTGGCACTACCGGAAAGTCTACGCACCGGCCAAATCGGCCTTGCCACCTTTTTTGCGCCGGCTGGCTATGGCAAGTCGACGGTAATGGCAGCGTGGCGCGACACGCTGGAAGCCGATGGGGCAGCCTGCTGCTGGCTGCATTTGCGCGAACATCACCGCGACCCGAAAGCATTGCTTCATGCATTGCTCAACGCCTTGCAGCAGCAAGCCCCGAAGCTGTCATTCGAACGTACAGAACGCAACCTTCCATCCGCAACCTCCTACAATATTGAACCGCTGCTATCGAGCCTTATTGAAGAGCTCATCGAAAGCGACCACCGGGTCGTGTTATTCCTCGACGACCTTGAGAATGTTGCCAATAGCCCGGGCGACAAAGCACTCGCACTGCTGCTTGAACATCGGCCTGCTAATGTCAGCCTTGTTCTTGGTAGCCGGAATGCCCGCCAGTTTTCATTAACGCAGTATCGTCTGGCCGGCCAGATAGTGGAATTGCGAACCCAGGATCTGTCGTTCACCGAAGATGAAATTAAGACGCTGTTCCTCGACCACTTCCATATCAAAATGAAGGCTGAATCGCTCACGCAACTGGCGATAAAAACCGAAGGCTGGCCCGCTGCTCTGAGTCTGTTTGCACTAGCATCACAAAACACCAGCAACCCGGACGAATCGCTGAGGAATTTTACTAACGCAACCGGTGAGCTGGCAGACTACTTGGGCGAGGTGCTACTGAAAGGCCTGAACCCACAGACCCAGGACTTACTGATGCGCGCGGCAGTGCCTGACTCGTTCACCATTGAGTTATTACAACAGCTGGTGCCCGACCAGGATGCCACTGCAGCGCTTGACCAGATTAGCCAGGCCAGCTTGTTTCTGCGTGCTGAAGACTCCCAGGGCCTGGAATTACGTTTCCACTCCCTGTGCGGTAGTTTTCTTCGTCGTCGGCTTCAACAGTCGAACCCTGCGCTTTACCGTGATTTACTTGCCGTTACCGGACACTGGTACTGGACGCACAACCGGCTTTATGACGCGGTAAACTGTGCTAAGTCGGCCGAAGAATGGACGCTGATGGCTGAACGAATTAGTGACGTCGCCGAGACCATGGTGCGGGGCTATGGTGAACTCGACACCTATCTGGAATGGCTGCGCGACCTGCCTGAAGCGGTGCTAAAAACCTACCCCCAACTTTTCCTGCACCAGGCATGGGCGCTGTGTTTCAGCCGTCAAATTAAGCAAGCAGAAATCGCTTTAGATCGCCTTAATACCCTACTGCGTGACTTACCACCGGAGCAAGAACACAACTTCCGGCGGCAGATGGAACTGTATAGCTTTTTTATTGATTCAATGGACGACCGCGCCCACCTGACACTCCAAAAAATGCAAGACTGGCTCCGTCATTATCCGGATGCCCCGGATGTTGAGCGTGCCTTAGCGCTAGGCACGCTAGCCTCAGCAGCGCGGCATCGGGCTAAATACGACCTGGCACTAACGTCACTGGAAGAATCTGAAAACGTATTTCAGAAAATTAAAGGCGACTACTCATTAGCATGGATTCATAACATTCGTCTGCCGACACTTATTAGAAATGGTAATTTTGTCGACGCACGGGTTAGAGGCTATAACGGCCTTAGCTTCATTTGTGAAACTTTGGGAGAGCAGTCGCCACACGCAGGCATGAGTAATGCCATGTTGGCCTACCTGGCTTATGAGAAAGGTGATATATCAAAAGCAGGCGAACACCTCGAAAACGGCATGCGTTTTTTCGCCAAACATGGCGTGGTCGATTCACTGTATTTTGCCCATGTGACTCAGTCCTGTTTAGCAGCTGACGACGGCAATGAACCCCTTGCTCAAGCCATATTGCTAGAAGGTGAGCAGCACGGGGTAAGCCTGCAACTACCACGACTTACGATCCAGCTAGCCATGCGCCGGGCATTACGATTATTGTATGCAGGCGACCACACGGCAGCAGATGCGCTGATACACAGCAGGCAGTTGTTAGTTTACCCGAGTGACACTCACGTAGAA
>CAJQNE010000024.1 GCA_905479545.1 uncultured Gammaproteobacteria bacterium
GCGAAGCATTGGCTTGTCAGGCTGATATCGATAGCGTTATGCGCGGCAAGACGGTGGAGTTTAAATTCGCCAGCGATGCGCTGGAAACCCGATCCGAACAGTTTTTGCAGCAAATTGCTACGGCGATGAATCGCTGCCCAAGTGCTTACCTTTATGTCATTGGCCACACCGATTCTGTCGGTACACAAGAGCGTAATCAGCGGCTTAGTCAGCGCCGCGCCGGCAGTGTTGCCGATTACCTGGTTAGCCAGGGCGTTTACAGTGAATTTGTCATCGCCGAAGGGCGGGGCGAAAAAGAGCCTATTTTTAGTAATAACACGGATGACGGGCGTGCCCGAAATCGTCGCATTGAATTTTCGGTACGTTCGGAGCCTTCCCTATGATGTTTCTATTTTTTCAGTTGTTATTCTGGCTGCTGCTTGCCGGTGTGCTGGGTTTTGCCGCTGGCTGGTTTTTGCAGGCCCGTAGAGCAGGTAAAAGATTAGCGGAGCACCGCGAGCGATATCGGCAGCACATTCAGCGACTGGAACAGGGCTTAGCCGATGTTGCAGAGGACGAGCCCTATGCTAAGGAGCGTCGTGACCCGATTGAGGTTAGCGAAGACCCGGTAAGTTTCTTGTCGGGTGCCGAAGAGGCTGAACAGCGTCGTCGCGAAATGCGGAATGACGAATCGCTGCCAGCGCAGGCAGAAAGCAGCGGCGTGCAATCCGGGCAAACCGTGACGCTGACGCCAGCACAAGATGATACGGCTGCTGCGAGTGAGGTTTATTTCACCCGTGAAGCTGAGCCGAATGATGCAGCGGTAGAAGCGTCCGTCGATAATGTAGTTGACGAGCCGAATGCGGCCTTAGCCAGCGCGCCAGCAGAGTGGGATGGTCGGCTGCAAAGCTGTGAGAGCAGCATACAGGCGCTACAACAACGCCTCGGTAGACTGGAACGGCAGTGTAGGGCGCAGAGCACCGATACTCAGCCTAAGCCACTTGAAAAGGCGGCAGCGGCGATGAGTGCTGCGAATCAAACCGCGGTCAAGCCGTTCGCTGAGCCATCAGCCGGTTTTAAACCCTACGGCATGGAAGCGCCGGACGGTGAGCCTGATGATTTAAAGCGTATTTGGGGGGTTGGCCCGAAACTAGAGGGCATGCTCAACGACATGGGCATCTTCCATTTTAGGCAAATAGCTTCATTCAGCGCTGAAGACATTGAAAATGTCTCCGCTAAGCTCGACCAATTCGCTGATCGGGTAAAACGTGACGACTGGGTTAGTCAGGCGTCAAAATTGATGGCGGAAGAGCAGTAACGTTTGTGACTAGCCAGCAGTCCGGCAATAGCCTGGTTAGCCTCGACGCTGAGGTCGGTCCGGCGGATGCGCTGCGGCAATTGTCGCGGCGTGAGAAAGCCGCGCTCGATACCCACAGCAAAAGTGATTTGCACGAGCGCTTTCGTCGCTGTGCATTAGCGGTGCTGAATACCGGTAGTGTGCAGGACGATAGCGTTGCAGTGCTTGAGCGATTTTGCGACTTCGATATTGATGTTGTTGAGCAGCCGAGGGGAATTCGCCTACGGCTAAAAAATGCGCCGGTATCGGCCTTTGTTGATGGCCAGCTGATTGAGGGCATCCGCGAGCAGTTGTTCGCAGTAATGCGTGATGTGCTGGCGGCCGCTACGGTAGACGCCGCGCTCGATACGACGGATCAGGTGTTTGAGTGGTTGCGGGAGGCCGGTGCCATTCGCACCGGTGAACAGCCGGGCATGGTGGTGTGCTGGGGTGGCCATTCTATTGCACGCAATGAATACGACTACAGCAAAGCGCTTGGTTATCAGCTTGGGCTGCGCGGTTTAAATATTTGCACGGGTTGCGGTCCTGGTGCCATGAAGGGGCCGATGAAGGGCGCCACTATTGCCCACGCAAAGCAGCGGATTAAGGACGGCAGGTATCTCGGTATCACCGAGCCGGGCATTATCGCGGCCGAATCACCGAACCCGATTGTGAACGAGCTGGTGGTAATGCCCGACGTTGAAAAGCGGATGGAGGCATTTATAAGGCTGGCCCACGTAATTGTGGTTTTTCCGGGTGGTGTGGGTACGGCGGAAGAGGTGCTGCACTTGCTCAGTGTGATGCTGCAGCCAGAGAACGCCGATATTACGTTGCCTTTGATTTTCACCGGGCCGCCGACCGCGATAGAGTACTTTAAGCAGCTCGACGCATTTTTGGTCGCCTGTTTGGGGGATTCTGTACGACAGTATTATCAGATTATCATCGGCGATGAGGTGACCGGTGGCGTGGATGACCGGGTTACCGCTACTGAGAAAGTAGCCAGGCGGGTGGCTGAAGGAGTCGAAAATGCGATGGCGGCCCGACGAATACGCGACGATGCCTACGGGTTTAACTGGAAGCTGCATATTCCACCTGAGCTGCAGCAGCCGTTTTTACCGACGCACAAAAATATGGCAGCACTTAAGCTGCAGATTGGTCGCAGCCAACATAAGCTGGCTGGTGACCTACGGCGACTATTCTCCGGCATTGTCGCAGGTAATGTTAAGCAGGAAGGGCTGCGGGCAGTGGCTGAACACGGCCCTTATCAGCTGAATGGCGATAAAGAAATTACCCGCCGCCTGGATGTGTTGCTGCGTTCCTTTATTGCTCAGGGTCGGATGAAATTACCCGGCAAGCCTTATTCGCCGTGCTATCAACTGCTTGACAGTGAGGGGCTGGATTAGGCTGTACGGCCGGTTGGTCAGGAATCGCCCTGTTGTTTCCAAGCAGGCTGATCAGCATCAGCACGAGAATGCAGCAAACGACGACAGTATAAGCTATGGATACCGCGATCCTGTGTGCCATGTTGCCAATCGATATCAACTAAATATTAACTAAAGTGTAGTTGATGTTCGGTGGTTTTGCAGGAAAATATCAATTTAACATGTATTTTAGTTTCGCTAGCCTCGGCACCGCCGGGCGTTTCAACCCCGATTGCTGATTGACGCTTAGCAGGCCTGCGGCGCTACCATCAGGGCGCGGTGAGCGGTCGATGGTAGCGCCGTATTAGGTGGGTAGCCGACTAGGGGCGACGGACTATCGCAACCACTGCGCCAAGGCCGGTGTCGTCGCCTAGCTCAGTTTTATTGGCGAACGACAGGCTCTTCTTCCGGCCCTTGCTTGCCACCAGTGTATTGCGGTTCTGGCGGGCTTTGGGGTCAATTACTACCCAGTCTTTAGACGCCAGCCGGTCGGCAGCGTTTGCCGAAAATTGATCATCGTCGGTCAGTTGCAGCGCAAAGCTGTGTGTACTGTGCGGTACCGGGCAGCCAATGGCGCGGTCAGAGTCTTTGAGTTTGCCTTTCTTTAAAAAATTCGGCAGCTCGTCGCGTTCAAGCAGCGGCACCCAGCTCGAAGCTTTTTTAACGTTATAGCGTGCAGAGTTCTCGGCAATACCGTCAGTTTGCTCGCCTGTCAGCAACCAGTTAGTGGGTACGTCCAGAAGTTCGGCGCAATGCAGTAAGTGCTGGCGGCCGATATGGCCGCTCTGCAGCCATTTGTTAACCGCTTGTGGAGACACGCCGGTAGCGTGAGCTAGTGCTCGTTGAGTCATGTTCCGTTGTTTCAATGTATCGCGAAGCCGTTCCGCCATACCTTGTTGTAATTCGTTTAAAGTCGCCATATGTCCCTTCAGCCCATGCTATCTGCCAATTAATTATGGTAGTTGTGAGCAATGTTTTGCCTATCAATGCTACAGCGGGCAGTCCACGCCAGCTGTAAGCGTTTGGTTTACTGTCAGTTTTCACTGAAACAATTGTAACTAAATGTGTAGCTAAATCGTTATGGCCAGTTTACCGCCGAAAATATAATTCAATTAGCAATGTGCTGAATTGCCTTGACTTTACAGCTACAGCTGGATTGGCCTGTTGTTAGTGCTAGCAACGGTTTCAGACCAATTCAGCTTATTTACTACAAGTGTAAACTCGGCGCTAAGGTCAGCAACCAAAGGTAGTGTTGCGCAAGTTTTTGGATGGTTGAATGTTATTCCGGTGGCGGCAAGTAGCAATCTATGACAATTGAAGTGCCTGCGGAAGAATCGGTTATGCCGTCCTTCGCCATGGGTGGTGTCACCGATAATGGGATGGAACGCATGTTTCATATGCCGTCGTAGTTGGTGTTTTCGACCGGTTTTTGGTTGGAGTTTTACCAATGAATATCGGCTACTCGGGTAGCGGCCCACCGCAAAGGGTAGTTCTGTACTCGCAAGGGTTTGAAAATGGGTAATGGCAGGCTGCGGCAACTTATTAAGTCTGGCTGCGCTATCGGTCATTTTGTCGAGCTGTTCGGCAAGCGGGTAGTCAATTTTCCCGCACGTCGCGGGTACCCCGCGAACGATTGCCAGATAGGTCTTTTGCACTTGTTGCTGCTGAAATTGCTCGTTCAAAATCCGGGCAATTTCGCTACTCAATGCGAACACTAATAGGCCCGAAGTTGGCTTATCCAGACGGTGCACGGGATAGACGCGTTGGCCTATTTGGTCGCGGAGCATTTGCAGGGCGAAGCGAGTTTCAAAGCGGTCAACAGCGCTGCGATGTACTAGTAGTCCTGATGGTTTGTTTATCGCAACGAGGTACTCGTCGCGATAAATAATCTCTAATACATCTGACTCATGCTTGGTTGGGCTTTGGAAGTCTTGCTCGAGCGCGCCAATGCTTTTAGATTCGCTCAAACAGGGATGTCTCCAGATCAGCTAAGGCGGTTTCTGAGTAGTCGAGTAGCCTCTGCAGACTTGGCACAGCCTGACGGCAGGCCGTAAAGCCGAAACCGACCTGGTCTTCATAGCTGGTAAGGGTGATGTTCATCGCCTGGCCATCGTAGGGAATCGACAGTGGATACATTTCTTCGAGCTTCGCTCCATTCCAGTACAGCGATGTTTTTGGCCCCGGTACATTAGAAATTACCAGGTTAAACGGTGGGCGTACCCGGTCGATTCCCAACGCCATAGAGAGTGGTGTCGGGCCTAATGTGGCGGCGGTGTAGGCAATCTGTTCGAGTCGCGACATGCTTCGCAGACGGTTTTTGGCGAATTGAGCACTCTCCATAATGTGTCGCAGCCGGTCGCCGGGGTCACCAATATGAGTGCCGAGATTGACCAGAATGGCAGCAACCTGATTACCATCTTCAGGTGAATCGGCCGCCCGCACTGAAACCGGTACCATCGCAATCAGTGGCTTATCGGGCAGGGCGTTATTGGCGATCAGGTAGTCACGCAGCGCGCCGGAGCATACTGCTAAGGCGATGTCGTTAATCGTACCGCCGCAGCTCTTTGCCAGTTTTTTCATGCGGTCTAGCGAGTAGGACTGCGCCGCAAAGCGCCGTGAGCTACAAATGGGCACATTGAACATGGTCACCGGTGCGTGGAATGGCCTGGCGTTGGCAGTGTTATGTTCTACGTCACGAAAGATATCGCGCAAGCCGCGACCCGCTGCAGGCAACAGTCTGTAGCCACCTTTAATATTGTCGACCAAACTCGATACCGGGTTGCCGGCGGGAGAGCTGACTTCGCTGCTGGTGGTTTTTCGTGGTTGACGTTTCTGTGCCCAGATCGGTGGGCGATTCAACTCCAGTGGGTCGGGCGATAGCGCCTGATGGCCCAGTCGCATCGCGGCCATGCCGTCGACCAGCGAGTGATGGATTTTGGTGTAGAGTGCAAAACGACCGTCGTTCAGGCCCTCAATAAGGCTTTCTTCCCATAGAGGTCTTGAGCGGTCGCAATGCGTACCGTGCAGCCGTGAAACAAGCGCTAGTAGTTCTCTGATGCGGCCCGGTTTCGGCAGTGCCGAATGGCGGAAGTGGTGATGAATATCGAAGTGGGGATCATCGTCGCGGTGCCAACCGGTAGGCCGCAGCACCATGCGCTGGTTGAACGGTTTCTCGGGAACATCGAATTCCAGCGCGCTCTCCCACAGCTCGCTAATAAAGTCGTCGCCCGCTCCGGCAGGTGGCCGGAAAAGTTGCAGTCCGGCAACGTGCATTGGTTTGCGACGGTCTTCACCTAATAAGAATAAGGCGTCGGTGGGTGATAGTGCTTTCATGGAATCCCCTCTGAATAGTTATGGCTACACTGTAACCCGTAGCAATATTTGCGCCTATGACTGCGCGCGCATTTGGATTGGTCAAAACTGTTAAAGTTCGCGACCCGATTTGCCACAAGCGCTGCAACATGACCACGCCTGCTAACAAAGACTACTCCCTCGTACTGGTTGATGGTTCCTCTTATTTATTTCGTGCTTTCCACGCGCTACCACCACTCACCAATAAAGCGGGTGAGGCGACCGGGGCAGTGTTCGGTGTGCTCAATATGCTGCGCAAATTGATTACCGAGGTGCAACCCGATTATTTTGCGGTGGTATTTGACGCCAGTGGCAAAACCTTTCGCAATGATATGTACGGCGAGTACAAAGCGAATCGGCCGCCGATGCCGGATGAGTTGCGCTCGCAAATAGAGCCGCTGCATAAAATAATCCGCGCCAATGGTTGGCCGCTGATTAGCGTAAAGGGCGTGGAGGCTGATGACGTGATTGGCACGCTCTGCCAGCAGGCCAGTGCGGCGGGTATGGATACTCTGGTATCAACCGGCGATAAAGACCTGGCTCAGCTGGTTAACGACCATGTGACGCTAATAAACACCATGTCGAACCAGTGGCTGGATATTCCCGGTGTCGAGGCAAAATTTGGTGTTCCGCCGGAGAAGATAATCGACTATCTCGCTCTGATGGGCGACACCGTCGACAACGTGCCCGGTGTAACTAAAGTAGGGCCGAAAACAGCGGTTAAGCTGCTCGCCGAGCATGAGTCTCTTGAAGGCGTAGTGGCAGCTGCTGATAGCGTTAAAGGCAAGCTCGGCGAAAATTTGCGCGATGCTGTGGGTCATCTGCCACTTTCTAAAGAGCTGGTTACTATTAAGTGTGATGTGGAGTTGGACGTAGTGCCGCAGGATTTGCTTAACAGCGAGCCGGATGCGCCAG
Source organism: uncultured Gammaproteobacteria bacterium (assembly GCA_905479545.1). Classification (GTDB taxonomy): domain Bacteria; phylum Pseudomonadota; class Gammaproteobacteria; order CAJQNE01; family CAJQNE01; genus CAJQNE01. The sequence continues at coordinate 7,003 of CAJQNE010000024.1, forward strand.
CGTTAACTGAGTGGTACAGCCGCTTTGGTTTTAACAAACTCTTGGCTGAGCTTGGCGGCGACGAGATAGCTGCCACCGACACTGAGGCACCGAATGCCGCTCATATTAACCCTGCTCCTGAGGGTGATTATGAGTGTATTTTTGAAAAGGCAGAGTTCAATAAATGGTTGGAAAAACTGCAGGCGGCGGAGCTATTCGCTTTCGACACGGAGACCACCAGCCTAGATTACATGCAGGCTGAAATTGTCGGCCTGTCGTTTGCAGTAGAAGCAGGCGGCGCCGCTTATGTGCCACTGGCGCACGATTACCCCGGAGCGCCCGATCAATTAGATCGTGATTGGGTGCTTGAGCAGCTTAAACCACTGCTTGAAGATCGCTCGCGCGGAAAAGTCGGTCAGCACCTTAAATATGACGCTCACGTCTTAATGCATTACGGCATAACTTTGCGAGGAATTGCGCACGACACCATGCTGGAAAGCTATGTGTTGGATTCGGTTGCGACGCGCCATGATATGGACTCATTGGCGAAACATTATCTGGACCGCAGCACGACCAAGTTTGAGGAAGTGGCTGGCAAGGGCGCGAAACAGCTCACCTTCAATCAGGTGGATTTGGATATCGCCAGTGACTATGCCGCAGAAGATGCTGATGTGACGTTACAGTTGCACCAGACTCTTTGGCCGCAGCTACAGGCATTGCCTAAGGTTGCCAGTGTTTACACGGATATTGAACTGCCGCTAATACCAATACTCACCGCTATTGAACATCGCGGAGTACTTATTGACCGCCAAGCGCTCGGCAAACAAAGCCAGCAGTTGGCTGAGCGAATGGCTGAGCTGGAGCAGGCTGCGCATGAGGCAGCTGATCAACCGTTTAACCTGGGTTCGCCGAAGCAGCTGCAGGAGATTTTGTTTGAAAAACAGGGCCTGCCCGTTATTAAAAAAACCCCGAAGGGCGCGCCAAGCACTGCCGAAGATGTGCTGGTGGATTTGGCCGACCAGGGTTTTGAGTTGCCGAAGCTGATTATTGAGCATCGCTCGTTAAGCAAACTCAAATCGACCTATACCGATAACTTGCCCAAGCAGATTGATCCAACCACCGGGCGGGTGCACACCAGTTACCACCAGGCAATCGCTGCCACCGGCCGGTTGAGTTCGTCAAACCCGAACTTGCAGAACATTCCGATTCGCACTGCCGAAGGCCGCCGTGTGCGAGAGGCGTTTATTGCTGATGAGGGCCGTATTTTGCTGGCGGCCGATTACTCGCAGGTTGAGCTCAGGATAATGGCGCATCTTTCGGGTGATGAAGGGTTGCTAAAAGCTTTTCAGAACGGCGAGGACATTCACCGTGCCACCGCGGCGGAAGTGTTTGAGAGCAGTGAGGTGACCAGTGATCAGCGTCGTTCGGCTAAAGCGATTAACTTCGGCCTTATATATGGCATGTCGGCCTTTGGTCTCGCTAAGCAGCTTGGCGTTGGTCGAAATGAAGCCCAGGACTATATCGATCTGTATTTTGCCCGTTACCCTGGGGTAAAACGCTTTATGGATAACACCCGGGCTGCGGCACGTGAAGATGGCTACGTTGAAACGGTGTTTGGCCGTCGACTTTATCTGCCGGAAATTAACTCCCGGAACGGTCAGCGCCGTCAGTATGCCGAACGCACGGCTATTAATGCGCCGATGCAGGGCACGGCGGCGGA
>CAJQNE010000025.1 GCA_905479545.1 uncultured Gammaproteobacteria bacterium
GTTGTTCAGCCGTTTCCCGGTCGCCCTGCAGTACCTGTGGAATGACTTTGTAGCCGCGGGCATCAAGGTTAAAGCGGTTCACAAAACCACCGCCGAGCATAATGCCCATGTCAGCGGCCAGCTGTTGCATCGAGATACCCAGGTCAGCGGCTTTTTCCCGATCAACTTCAATCCGCATGCCGGGCTTATTAATTTTCAAATCTGAGAAAGCGAACTGGAACTGGCCACTGCCAAACGCAGCGCCGACAATTTTGCCAACGTGCGGTGCCATTTCAGCGGCGCTGTCGGTGCTGGTAATGACCAGCTCAACCGGGAAGGTGCCGGGGCTAGGCAGGGCAGGCGGCTGAAACACACCAACTTGCAGCTCGGCAATATTCGCTACCCGGCCTTCTATTTCGCCCTTTAACTGCGCGGCGGATTTGGTCCGTTCACTCCATGCGTCGAAGGTCATACCCGAAATTGCTGTGTTGGGTGATGAGCCCGCGCCACCAAAATCGATGCCGTTAATCAGGAAGATATTGTCGACGCCTTCGACTGTTTGAGCAATTTCTGTCAATTGCTCAGTCGCTTTGGCGGTTCGCTCAATGGTCGCAAATGGCTCAGCTTCGGAGCGCATAAAGACAATGCCCTGATCTTCTGTCGGGGCGAGCTCGCTTTTGGCGGTGGTAAATAAATAGCCGCAGGCAATGAGCACGATAAGGCCAAATAGCAGTGTTAGAACCCGGCCTTCCAGCTGCTTTTCTACACCACGTTGGTAGCTGTTCTGCAGCTTGCCAAAGAACTTATCGAGCCAGGCCGCAAAGCCTTTCTGCTCATCGCTATGAGGCTTGAGTAGCGTGGCGCACATAACCGGTGACAGGGTGAGCGCGACGACGCCGGAAATTAACACTGCTGCCGCCAGCGTAAAGGCAAATTCGCTAAACAGTGAGCCGGTGATCCCGCCAATAAAACCAATCGGTGCGTACACCGCGATTAGCGTAATGGTCATGGCAATAACCGGCGCGGCTAATTCGCGGGTGCCATGAATGGCCGCCTCAAACGGTGTTTCACCTTCTTCGATACGGCGGTGAATGTTTTCCAGCACGATAATCGCATCGTCCACCACTAAGCCGATTGCTAACACCATAGCCAGCAGCGTTAGCAGATTTATAGAGAAGCCGAGCAGGTACATGATGAAGCAGCCGCCGACCAGCGACAGCGGCACGGCAATGGCGGGCACCAGCACCGCTCGCAGCGAGCCCAGGAACAGGAATATCACTACCACCACAATCAATAGCGCTTCGAGGATGGTTTTTACCACTTCATCAATCGAATCTTCGATGTATTTAGTTGAGTCAAACGGTACATCGGCTTCCAGCCCCTCGGGCAAGTCGCGTTGAATGGCCGCGAACTCCTCCCGCACCCGGCCAATCACTTCCAGGGTACTTTGGCCAGGCGCGACGTTGATGCCGACGAAGGTGGCGGCTTTGCCGTTGAAGCGCACATCAACATCGTAGTTTTCAGCGCCGAGTTCAACATCGGCAACATCGCGGAGGCGAATGGTCGCGGTGTTATCGCTGCGAAGAATCAGGTTCTTAAAGCCTTCTTCATCACGTACGTCGGTTTTGGCGACCAGGTCGAGTGCGACTTGATTGCTCTTGGTTTTGCCGACCGCTGCCTGAAAGTTATTGGCCCGCAGGGCGGTAGCAACATCGCTGGGGGTTAGCTGGTAAGCCGCCAGCCGCTCGGGTTGCAGCCAGATACGCATGGCGAAGGTACGCGCGCCAAGAATTTCGGCTTTCTGTACACCTTGCACGGTGGAGAGACGCGGTTGGGCGACACGGGTGAGGTAGTCGGTAATTTGGTTGTTGCCGAGAATGTCGGAGTAGAAGCTCAGGTACATCGCCGCAAAACCACCGCCGATGGTGACATCTATCGACGGGTCTTCAGAGTCAGCCGGCAGCTCGGCGCGAACCTTCGCGACCTTGGCCTGAATTTGCGATAGAGCCTTGTAAGGATCGTAGTTCAGCGCCAGCCGGGCGTTAATCACTGAAATGCTGGGTGCGCTAATAGATTCGATGTAGTCGATACCATCAGCGCTGGCAATTTGTGATTCGAGCGGGGTGGTTACAAAGCCCTTCATCAGCTCGGCGTCAGCGCCGGGGAAGGCGGTCACCACGGTTACTGTGGCGTTATCGGCCCGCGGGTACTGCTGCACATTCAGGTTACGAATGGCCTGCATGCCAAGCAGCAGAATCATAATGCTCACCACCGATGCGAGCACCGGGCGGGTGATAAATATATCAGTAAATTTCACGAGCGTTGCCTAGTTAGCGGCAGGCTGAGTGCCTGCTGGCTTACTGTCACCGGGTTGGCCTTCAGCGGCCTCGGCCGGGTCAGGTAGTTTTACCGCGCTGCCGTTGCGTAGACCTTTGTTACTGCCCGCGGTAACAATTCTGTCGCCGGGCTCTAGTCCTTTGGTTACCGCAATGAGCTCGCCCCGGGTCTCGCCGGTTTGCACAAACTTTTGGGTAACGACCAGCTCACTCACAGTGGTTTCGCCGGTTTCGATCTTCTGCAGATAAATCGGCGGCCAGGCGAAGCGGAAGGCCATTTTCATTTCGTATTGTTTCTGTTGGCGCTCTTGCTGGTTCACGGCGTAAACCACATTGCCGAAAGTGTTGTAGCTAACCGCCGTGCGGGGAATAACGATGTGGTTATTCGTGGTGCCCAGTTTCAGCACGACGTTAACGAACATTCCGGGTTTTAAGCGGTGGTCGTTGTTTTCTGCAGC
>CAJQNE010000026.1 GCA_905479545.1 uncultured Gammaproteobacteria bacterium
GCAACTACAGGCCATTGTCGATATGCGTGATTATGTGACCGCTGAAATGGATGAACTGAAAGACGAAGTCGGCGAACCGGTGCTCAATGGCGCAGGCAACCCAATCCGTATCGATGCACTAATATTTTCACCCGGCCCTGCCGGTGGCCGCACCTGCGACTTCGGCTCAACCACACAAATGGGTTCCATCGTTGTACCGGTCGGCTTTGATAGCTCGGTTGCTGGCACTGCCGACACCGAAGGTCGCGGCGTACCACGCGGCATGGAAATTTTCGTGCGTCGTTTCGACGAAGGCACCGGCTTAGGTATCGCTTACGACTATGAGCAAGCCACGTTGCACCGGGCACCACCGATTATTTCACCGGCAGTAGGCAGCGATAACGAAACCGTGCAGCAGTTCAATGCGGCTCAGGAAGCCCTATTGATTGCCTTAACTGAGAACCCACCGGAGCAATGTGATGCCAGCTGTGCCACGGCAGCCGCAGCTGCGCTAGCAGAAATTACCGGCCCTTAGTTCAACCGAAATTCCTCCAGAGTGCCGCGCATGGCACCGGTGTGTTCACTCCGCTAATGAGTGAACAGCCCTTAACCCCGAACCTCATGGCTCGGGGTTCTTTTTTTTGTATACCATACAGGCAATAAAAAACCGGGCTTAATTAAGCCCGGTTTTTTATTGCATTAACCGCGCAGCCAACTAGCAGTTATCAACCACTTCCGCATCAGCCGCCGCCGTGCGTAGCTCGCTCGCCGCTTGCTTAGCCAACTGCTCACGCTTGTGGCCACGTGAATGGCAGATTACCTGGCCGTTGCCGGCTTTCAGGCTCATAAAGTAGCCACCGTGACCTGCCGAATCGGCTTTCACTACGTAAGCATCCGGGTTACTGCTGTTTTTCTTCACAGACTCGATGCCGTTTTCCGCCGAGCCTTTGGTTTTGTAAGCTTCAGATTCAACCAGCTGCTTGCCGGTTACGCTGAACAAGTTGAAACGGAAGGCACCCGCCTGATCTTTATAGAGTACAAATTGTGCGGCCATAAATGGCTCCTTAATGATTTCAGGGTTTTATCAAAAGTGACTTAATGCCAGTGGCTAAGCCATACCCTGTTACTAATATTTAGCATGTAACAAATGCTTCTCAAGTAACTGATACTCGCTAACCACGGGCATTCAAATAATGTCCGCGACGCATTATACGGTTCGAAGTTTAAAATTCCCGGCTTTCGCCAATCGCCATGGTAGTAAACGATTCAACCGGCAATTGTTGCGCCTGCAACGCGTCAGCCAACCTTAACGGCGGCTCGTGCACCGGCTCGGCGGTGAGCTGGAACGTACCCCAGTGAATCGCTACCGACTGTTTGGCCGCAATGTCCTGATGAATTCGCAGCGCCTCGGCAGGGTTTACATGGCCGTAGCCCATAAACCACTCGGGGTCGTAGGCACCTATTGGTATGAGCCCGACGTCAAATGGCCCCAGCCGCTCGCCGATCTCGACGAAGGTTTTTTCGTTATACCCCGTGTCACCACCAAACCACAGCTTCCAGCCTGCCATATCAATTGCGAATGCCGCCCATAGCGAATAGTTGGTATCCCAGGCGCTGCGCTTGCTCCAGTGCTGGCTCGGCGTAGCGGTTAGCGTCAGCTTACCGTCGAGCATGGTGTGCGACTGCCACCAGTCTAATTCAACGATTTGCTTCTCCGGTATGCCAAAGCCACGCAGGTGCCGGGCATTTTCCAGTGGCACCACCCACAGTGGTGGGTTCGGTCGCTTCGCCAGCTGTCGGATGCTGTCTACATCCATATGGTCATAATGGTTATGCGAAATCACCACAGCATGAATTTGCGGCAGCTGTTCAATCGCCAAAGCGGGTGGGAAATACCGTGCCGGCCCGACTAGCTGGCTAAACGAAGCCCGCTTGCTGAAGACCGGATCAGTGAGCACATTAATGCCCTCGTTCTGCAGCAACAGCGTCGAGTGGCCAATCCACGTGGCCTTCTTATCGCCCGCAGCAGGCTTGGCCGCGGCGACTACCGGCACCTTATGCAAATTACTTTTCTGGTTCGGGTGCGGGGTTTTTAACCGCATGCTGAGGTATTTGGTGATACTTTTCCCCGGCATTTCACCCACTTGGTTTCTGAAACCGTTTTTGGTGTGGTGCTCAGCCGTCATCGGTAACTCCGGAGCAGGTCGTGGCAAAAACACAAAGGCCAGCAGTGAAACCAGCATTATTAATGCATAGCGAATAATTCGTTTACGCATTACAGCAAGCCTTAGGCTGGGTTGCGGACGTTGAGGTACGCCTGCTCGGAAATACGGCTATAGGTAACCGTTTGCTCGCGGAATGCCTCATAGCTTTTATAGATACGCTGCGACAGTTCATCGTGCTGAGCAATTTCGGCGACTACCTCGTCTGACACCCGGCGAAGCTCGTCGGTCACCACCGTCGGCAGCGGCAACATATTCACCTTATGCTCGTTAACTAAGCTATTCATGGCAGCGTTATTGCGCGCCGTGTACTCGGCCAACATCTGACTATTGGCGACACGACAAGCAGCACGCACGGCCACCTGCAGGTCGGCCGGCAACTCGGCAAAAGCATCTTTATTGATAATCGCTTCGAGCGTCGGGCCCGGCTCGTGCCACGGCGTGGTGTAGTAGTACTTCGCCGCCTGATGCAGGCCAAATGCCAGATCATTATAAGGGCCGACCCACTCGGTCGCGTCAATCGCACCAGACTGCAGCGAGGTAAAAATTTCGCCGCCCGGCAAGTTCACCGGCGCACCACCGAGGCGTTTAATCACTTCACCACCCAATCCGGGGATACGCATCTTCAGGCCACGCAAATCATCAACGGTATTAATCGGCTTATTAAACCAACCCGCCATCTGCGCACCGGTATTGCCCGCTTCATTGGGGATGAGATTAAACTTATCGTACAACTCTTCCCACAGCTGCATGCCACCGCCAAACTGCAGCCAACCGCTCATTTCAGTGGCATTAAAGCCAAACGGCACACAGGTGAAAAACTGCGTCGCCGGGTGCTTACCTTTCCAGTAATACGCGGCACCGTGGCCCATTTCCGCAGTGCCAGCAGAAACCGCACCAAACACTTCAAAAGCCGGCACCAACTCACGCGCCGCGTAGAGTTTTACCTGCACGCGATTGCCGGTCATCTGCGGGATTAAATCAGCCAGATATTGAGCGCCGGTGCCGAGGCCCGGGAAGTTCTTTGGCCAGGTGGTGACCATTTTCCACTTAAACGTTTTACCTTTTGAAGCCCGGCCCTTATCAGCGGCACCACCCTCCTCGCAAGACTGCTCACTGCATGCCGCGAGCGCTCCCGCCGCTACGGCGCCAACACCTAAATTTTTTATTAGCTTTCTTCTTTGCATAGTTACTTCTACTACTCTCAGACTATTTCCGGATATCTTTTATATACATCGTATACACCGAGTTGCTGCTCTCTCGCATAACAATTTCGAACAACTCAGTAGCCCGAATCAAATCGCTCAACTTTCTGTAACCGTAATTGACTGCGGAAAATGAACTGTTATTAGAAATGTATTGCCCCACTTTAACCATTTGAGCCCAGTCATCATCGCCCGATGTTTTTTCAACCGACATTCGGAGCAAACTGACAAGCGAAGTGTCCCCTCTCAACTTGTTTCGCTCACTCTGCTCGGTCTTTTTCGCAAGTGGAGAACCATCAACATCTTCGGCGACAAGGTTTTCAATGAAAATAAAAGGTGAACAGGCATGCACAAAAGGCAGTGGGGTATTCTTGCCGCCAAAACCGTATACCGGCAACCCACTCTCAAGAATCCTCATTACCAACGGCGTAAAATCACTATCGCTGGTCATCAGAGCAAACGCATCGATATTTTTACTATAAAGCAGATCCATTGCATCAATAATCATTGACGCATCGGTAGCATTTTTTCCTTTCGTGTAAGCAAACTGCTGTATCGGCCGAATGGCATGCGGGTGCAAACAAGCAACCCAACCGGACAGTAGAGGACTGTTCCAGTCGCCATGCGCGTGGCGCACATTTACCGTGCCATATTTCGCCAGCTCTTCCAGTACGCCCTCTATTGATTTGTGACTAACATTATCGCAGTCAATCAGAAGCGCTATCCGTTTGCGGTCAGTCATACTGTTCCCCATGAAACTAGCTTCGTACCTACTCGAAGGCTACTCATCAACGCAGTTCATATATAGTCATCAATATGGCTGCACCGCGCCTTCGCCGCGATGCCGGAAGCGCGGATAACTCCACCAGTACTGCTCGGGGCAATTGCGTATAGCCGCCTCTACGGATTTATTTAATGCCGTCGCCGCAACAACCGGATCGGCGTCGTCAAAGCCCGGCATTGCCTCCATCATTTTTAACTTAAAGCGGCTGCCGGGTAGTCGCTCGGCCCACATTATAAATAGTCGGGCATTGGTTTTACGGCTGAGCTTCTGCGTTAGCGTCATCGTGGTGGTGTTGATCCCAAAAAAAGGCGCAACTACGCCACTCTTGGCGCTCACTCCCTGATCTGGCAGCAGCCCAACTGTATCGCCGTGTTTCAGCGCGACCAGCATCGCCTTTACCCCGCTCATATCAGATGGCACTAATTTAGCACCCGTCCGCTCCCGGGATTTTTTAATCAGGTGTTCCACTTCACTATCGGCTGGTTTGTACATCGAGGTCATCGTCACCAGCCGCGGCAAATACAAACCGAGCGCCTCCCAGTTACCGAGGTGCGGAGTCGCGATAATGAGCGGATGTTCGCCAGCGGCGAGTGCTATTAGTTGCTGTTCAACCTCAGAACTATCGGTTCGACCCGCTACACGTCGATACCCGCGTAGCCAAACCGGCGCGCATTCGCCGAGGAAATAGCCACCATGTACGAAGCTCACCCGCACCATTTTTCGGCGCTCCCGCTCACTAAGTTCAGGCAAGCAAAGCCGGATATTTACGTTGGCATAATGCCGCCGTTTTGCCGCCAACGCCCAAAAGAGCGTGCCGGTTAGCCAGCCCAGTCCACGCAGCATAAACCACGGCAGCTGAGCCAAAACGCGCAGTAATACAATATAGGGGTCGGGCTTGGTCAAACTGGCAGCCTTGTAAAAAAAGGACAAAATAGGCGGCGACTCGCTACGAAGCCATTCACGCGTAGGCGGCTTAGTGTACAGAAAGCCGCGTTGCGTGGCGCTTTGCGAGCCGTCAAAGTGTTGCGATGCAGCATTTTATTAGTCCTTGACCACGGGCCGATCACAAATCACCAATTGCAACAAAACCAATAGTTTAGCGGTAACTAGCTGATTTTCACCGCTTAGCCCGTATAATCCGCGGCCTTTTACACCCGACGGAAGCTCCGCCGTGATCGAAAAACTTCGTAACATCGCCATTATTGCCCACGTAGACCACGGCAAGACAACCCTCGTTGATAAGCTACTGAGCCAGTCGGGCACTTTTGACGACCGCGCCGAGCTTACCGAGCGGATGATGGACTCCAACGATTTGGAGAAAGA
>CAJQNE010000027.1 GCA_905479545.1 uncultured Gammaproteobacteria bacterium
CTTCGCCCGCTCCATCAACATGATAGGTTTGAACCGCTAGCTCATCGCCGGTGCTACCGGGCCGAGAAGAAGTTACCGTGGCACCAACAACCCGAACAACATAAACACCCTCTAACGCCGTAAATAAGTACTGGCCGTTTGCGTCAGTGATGGTTGTATCCAAAAAGTTGCCGTTTCTGTCGTACAGTTCAACCGTAGCACCTGGCCGGGCTGCCATACCCTCAGCAGCATCAAATGGCCGTCCCGCGCCATTATCTGCACCGGAATAACCGCCGTAGTTGAAGTCCTCAAATACGGTGCCGGAAATCATGGTGGCCGGGCATAACTTGAAGGTCACCAAGCTGATGGTATTGGTGCCATTATTGGGTGGCGTACCATTGGTATCGGCTTTACCCGATATCAGCACAATTTTGTCCACTGGCTGGTTCAGGGAGAACTTCACCAACTGACCCGTAACCGTGGTGCCACCGCTACCGTCGTTATTAGAAAGCAGCGTATCGCCGCCCTGAATAGACAGTGACGAGTATTGATCCTGCCCTTCAAAATTGGCCGTGGTAATGGGTATAGCAACACCTTCAAACTCTGCCATCACTTTCACAGAATCATAGAAATTCACCCCACCAATCAGGAATTCAATCTGACCCATCGGTACTGGGAAGTTCATGGTGTATTCAACAAACGCACCGTCTGGAATGTAGGCATCCTCGGGTTGCAGGTAAAGAATCTCTGCGCCGTTTACCACCTGAATTTGTGGCCCGTTGGCCCACACCGCCACGCCATTTAGCACTGCCTCAAATGACATATTGCTAGCAACCAAATCCAACGGCAGCGAACCACTCAGGTCAGTATCCAGCGGGTAATTGCCAGAATTGAAAGGCACTTCCCCGTCACATAAAGCCGCGGGCCCAACCACAAACGGCGGGTCGATAATAGTGACTTGATAGTCCTCAACCTCACCACTACCAGCTTCGGCTGTTGCATCCACACCTGCGGACAGCGACCAACGGAACCGGGCGAAGGTGTTACCGAGCGTTGCACTAGCCGGCACATCGACGTCTAGCTGTATTACCCCATTGCTGTCGTCATCTATTACATCAACTGCAACCTGCTCATTGGCCTCAAACGTGCCGTTAATGTTCCAGTCGAACCACGCCTGCAGATAACCACTCTCACCTACTACATCGATTAACACGCGTGAGCTTTCCGTTCTGAGGAAAGTCAGTGCTTCAATATTTGAGCCGTCTTCGTCGTCAGCACCGTTGTTGTCATCACCGGTGGCCTGAGCGGTTGGCTGGGCAGCTGTTTCCATGTCTGGTTCTGCAGCACCCATGTACACGCCACTCACTATGGCGTGCGCTGGCGTTCCATAGCTCGCCGGGGCATCACCAAAATCGAATACCGGCACCTCAACTTCTACAACACCCGAAAATTCTGAGGTAGCGCCGCTGGCATTAGTGGCCGTAAGCGTAAGAAAATCACCCTCAGCAATTAAACCACTGCCCGACATTACAAAAGTAAAGCGGTTGGTGTCGTCAGTACCCTGGTCTATACCATTTACCAGACCGGTATAACTGCCGGTGCCGGAATCAGAATCGTCTGCTGTACCCTCTGTGGCCGTATACACATACGTGCGGCCCTCGCCGAAGCTCGATGGATCAACATCGGCGACAAAAACCTCAACCAGGCTGCCGGGACGGACAAAACCAGAAATCCGGATATCACCGTTGGAGAGCAATAGTGCGGATTCCACCACCGGGAAATTAAGCAAGGTGTTGGCGCCACTGTCGGCGTCGTCACTGTCATTCACGGTCACAAAGCCGGGCGTGCCTACGTCGGCATTGTCGGCCGCCGCTAATAGATCAATGCCAATCTGGCCGCTCGCAGCAGTGCCGACACTATCGCCGCCTTCGCCGTTGTCGTAAATGCTGTTCTGGCTGAGCCTGTGATTGTCGCCACCGCCAACCATAATGCCGGCACCAACGTTATTAGCAATTACGTTGTGTTCAACCAGCCAGCCATTACCAAACACGCGAATTCCGGGCGTTTCACGCAAGCTCGGCCCCACCAATATCTGGCCACTATTCGTAACGGTGTTGTCGGTGATCGTATTGGCACCGTCGTTGGCAAAACTGTCGATACCGTTACCGCCACTATCAACAATCAGGTTGCCACTAACGGTGTTATTGGTCGTGCCCGCTTGCGATATGTTAACGCCGTCGAGATGACCATTCTCAAGTGCGTTGCTCCGCACCTCGTTGTTATTAATTATCCAATCAGTCGCACCTGACGCTAGCCGAACGCCACTGCCAGCGGAGAAGCCAATCAGGTTATTTTGAATGAGGCCCATGTCCGCACCCTGCACCACAATGTTGTCTCCGGGGCTGCGGTTGCCCACACCCGGGTCGGTAAAGGCACTACTACCGCTACCAATAAAGTTACTAATAATGGTGGCGTTGTTCGCATTCGGCCCGACTTCGATATTCGAATCAGTACCCTGTCGGTTAGCGAATTCACCAAAGCCATAAATGGAGATGTCGCGGATGGTGTGCTGTGTGCCCGTGAGGTTAATACCTAAACGCAAGGCGTTGTTATCAAAGATTTCCATCTCGGGCCGATCGACCTGACTCAGCGAAGGTTCGTCCCCGGTCGCTTCCCGTCCATCCTCACCGGTACCTACTACGCCCCCCACACCCGCAGTGCCGGTATGAGCATCACGACGAATGGTGCCGTCAGTAAACGAATACGCACGGCCATCGATGGTTGTTTGCGTATCCGCAAATGGCGTAATTTCAGTAACCACCGGGAAACGCCACAAATCGCCATTGATACTTACGTTGGTAGGCGGCTCTGTCGGTACAAAGCGCATATGGTTTTCGCCGAGATAGGCATTGGAGTTATCAGCAAACTGCCGCAGTGAACCCTGTACCTGACGGTTTGAACCTGTGTCGTCATCGCGTGTGTCTAAGCCTTCAGTGTGGGTAACAACGTTCCAACTGAAGCCGAAGTCAACATCACTAACGTCGGAATCCTGAACAACCAGAAATGAGCTTATGTGCTCTAGTGTGTTGGCAGCAACATCATCAGAAATACCCGCATTCCGACCTGCATAACAAGGGCCTAATGTTGTCCGCTTAGTCTCGCCACCGGAGCCGTCATCACAAATACCGCCCACTGGCCCATAGGTTTGTTCAGGCCAGGCGTCGCCGTTGGCGAAACCGCCGTTATAGCCCAATGGCGGATCTAACGAACGTGAATCGACGGCAATGAGGTAGTCACCCGGCAGCAATACTTCAAATAAATAGCTACCGCCTGAATTAGTGGTTGTTTCGCGAACGAAATAATCCAAGCCTGGATTGAATACGCCATTACCGTCGGCGTCTCGATACATTCTCACTACTGCGTCAGGAATCGGGCGCTGGTCGGCGCGATCAGAGTCGCCGTTAACATCTTCAAACACATTACCGGTAATAACGTGCCCAGTAGTACCGCGACAAACCTGATCACCAAATACAGTTAATTTCTCAATAAAGTCGGCAAAACTATCCGCTTGAGTCCAATCGGCTTCATTAATGTTAAATGTGGGTGGGGCGAACTCGAGAGAATCAACCGTACTTGATGAGACAGACCGAACAGTTTCGACAGTGTCTGCATCGTCGCCAATAAAGAAGCCGTAGAAATGCGCGCCGCTCTGTTTGAATTTACTCGCTTCAGGATGGGCACCGCGCACCCCTATTCCGGGGTCTTCACCGGGGTTATTACCGAATGGACCTACCGCATCGCCGTTAGCATTGATGTAGTGATTCGGTTGGCCATCGGTAATGAACAACATGTAATCAGGACGGCCAGGCACTGTATCAATGAGGTCATTCATTTCTCTCAGGCCCGCCTCCCAGTTCGTCCAGCCAAGAATCGAACCATCGTGATAGTCGTTCTGCAACGCGGGTTGAATAGTGTTAACAATGGATGCTTCGGTAACCACGGTATACGGCAGAATCGTCCTTGCGGTAATGCCAAACTCAACAATGGCGATACTGGCATTCCGGCCAGGTAGGCGGGCTAGGTAGGCCAATACACCATCACGAATTACTTGCTGCTGAGCTTCATCAATAGACCCTGAGGCGTCCAGCACAATAACGCCTTCCTGTTCAGAGGCGCAGGAGATCGCATCAAGATCCGGATTGAGTACGGCGAAGTTCATTGGGAAATCAATTCCGGTTGTTACTCCGGTCGGAAAGTTCTGAGTGATACTGGCGTCAGTGATTTCGTTGGGGTAATAGTCCAGCAGAAAATTCGGATCCTCCAAATCAACTGAAATGGTTTTAGTGCCACTGTTGGTATCGATGCTGTAGAGGCCGTCGGCATCAGTAACATCTTCGCCCGACCCATTTTCATTAAACACTCTTACGCCGGAAAGCGTGCTATCCGTTCCAGCGTCATAGCTGCCGTTGCCGTTTACATCGTGAAAGAGTCGGCCGGTGATAGTGGTATTAGCGGCCAACGTCACGCCCTCAATTTCTACCCAGTCGAACAGCACACCTTCGGAGCCATCCATGGTGCCCTCAGTTGACCACAGCGCAACAAGCATATTTGAGTTAGCGTACTGAGTTATATCGTATACCGCGGTGGTGTAAGTACTTTCATCCGCGGGGCCAGCCAGCACGTCGAGCGTTGCTGTAATCGAGTTACCTTGGCCGACACGAACCCGCACCCCTTCACTAGAGTCATCGAGACTCTCTTTCCGGTAGCGAATTCTCAGTAGTAACTGGTCATAGCCGGTGCCATCGAAATAACGATACAAAGCACGATTGTCATCAAATATATTTAACGAACGCACTGAAGGATTCAACACAGTATCGGTCGTAATTCTTACATCACCGGTGCCGGGGCCATCAGATTCGTTAAGTTCAAGCCAATTGCCAGAAAATGTATTACCGCCGTCGTTATTGCCGTAGGAACCTGTGCCGGTTTGGCCTTCGTTAAAGTCGTCACACCAGGTATCGGGTGCACCCTGACAGTGCGCGCCTGATGTCGCTGCTGGATCAGTAGCAGTAATCTGGACGTTATCGAGCCACAGTGGATTGTTAGTATTCGAATTTAAGCGCAGCCGGAAGCCTGTGGTGAGAAACCCCGCTAAATCGAACGACGCGAAGGTGTGTGAGGCATCAGTTCCTGCACCGTTTATCCGGCCTATTTCGGTGTAAGTGCTGCCGCCGTTAGAAGACACCTCAATAGCAACGTAGTCGTCTGCATCAAAGGCGTTACGACGGTAGTTAATATCGACCGTCGCGGAGGGGTACGGCGATAAGTTTGCAGGCCGATGTAATGTGTCACCCGCCGACGAGTTTAGTTGCAATACCGACACACCGATGTCGTCGGTAGTAATCAATATAGAACCGGCACTCGCGCTATTGTCGTCGTTTGTTTCTACCCAGGCATTCGAAAAGTTCGTATCGCCATCGTTTTGCGAATAACTCTGACTGAAAAAGTTATCGCGGAACGTTGCGGCGTTAGCACTGAAAGACAGCAACAGTGCTAACAAGGCTGCGGGTGCGGCGAACGCTATGCGTTTGTTTCTGCGTAATTCCATAATCTTTATAGCTCAGCATGTATGCAGGTTTGCGCGAACTCCCCGTTTTAACCAGAAAAGTGACCTCTCTGCTGGCTATCGCCGGGGTACGCTGCGTTTTTTCTATACGCCTACATATGCCTTAGCCGCTGTTGCTTAGGCTATGACTAAAAGCTGAGCTGACCGGAAATCACGACGAGTTGCACCGGCTTAACAATAATTCCCGCAAACACTCTGCTCCGCTCGTCGGTCAGCCCGTTAAACGCCTTAACCGGTTGTCTGCAAAACTTAACCATTCATCACAGCACAGTGCCGTTAACAACTTTTAACAACCACCATTGATCGGGCTGGAGAGTAAGGCGACATTCAGAGCGCCACCTATTAGCTACATTCACTACGTTGCAGAAAGCCGGAGTTAAGCCGGGCAGCCGAAAAGGAAATCACTATGCGATATCAAGGAAAATTTTTATTGGCCAGCATGCTCATGGGCTTGGTCAGCACAGCGTCGGCGGTTACCGTGGCCGCCACACAGATAAGAGACTACCCGCTGCTCGACTCACCAATCGGCTTAATGGGCGGCCCGCCGGTAGCTATTAACCCCAACAGTGCTTTTACCGGCCAAGGCCTACAGTTCGGCATAGACGAAGGCCCTCAGGTAATGGGCGACGCTAACACCGCACTGTTTCCCGATGGCCTCCCGGTAGCCGACTACTCTATCGCTTTCGATTTGAGCCTGGACACTTCCTATTCGGCCATGACTTCCACGACGGGCGGCGGTTTCGGCCAACCCATCACCACAATCACAACTTACCCTGTGGTTAAACTCATTG
>CAJQNE010000028.1 GCA_905479545.1 uncultured Gammaproteobacteria bacterium
TTCGATGAGTTCGCCGCTGCCAGCGACGATATCGCTGAGGCATATGAACAACGGCGCTTCAGCACCGCCATGCGACAGATTATGGCTTTAGCTGATAAAGCCAACCAGTACGTTGATGAGCAAAAACCCTGGGTACTGGCGAAAGAACAAGGCCGTGAAGACGAGGTGCAGGCGATCTGCACCCAAGGCATCAACCTATTCCGTCAGTTGGTGGTGTACCTGAAGCCGGTACTACCTGAGTTAGGCAGCCGCGCGGAAGCCTTTCTTAATGTCCAGCCATTGGTCTGGTCGAGTGCGCAGTTGCCGTTGCTTGGTTACGGTATTCACAAGTTCAAGCCCTTGATGACGCGGATCGATCCGGACCACGTAGCCGCGATGCTGGAAGCCAATCAAAAAGTGCTCGACGAACAAGCTGCCGCCACGCCAGCTGCCAACAAGCGTACCGAGATTGCTGAAACTATTGCCAAAACAATTACATGGGACGACTTCGCTAAAGTCGACCTTCGTATCGCCGCGATCACTTCAGCGGAGTATGTCGAAGGTGCGGATAAGTTGCTGAAAATCCAGGTCGATATCGGCGGTGAAAACCGTCAGGTGTTTGCCGGTATTCGCAGTGCTTACGATCCTGCTCAATTAGTCGGTAAAAACACGGTGGTTGTAGCCAACCTTGCCGCCCGAAAAATGCGTTTTGGCGTATCCGAGGCAATGATTCTTGCGGCCGGCCCTGGTGGTAAAGACTTATTCATTCTCGAACCGCATCAAGGCGCTCAGCCTGGTATGCGGGTGAAATAAGGGCTCAGCAAGCGTGGATTTAGTTAACCAATGCCCGAACTAACGCTCGGCAGCACGCTCAGCGGCTACGCCTTTCTTATCCTGGGAACGGTGCTGGTCGATAACTTTGTGCTCGTGCGTTTTCTCGGCCTCTGCCCCTTTATGGGCGTATCAAAAAAACTCGAAGGCGCTACCGGCATGGCGCTGGCAACGTCGTTTGTACTCACCCTGTCTGCTATCTGCAGCTACCTGGTTAATAGTTATCTTTTGGCACCGCTCGGCCTCGAGTATCTGCGAACCATTTCGTTCATTTTAGTAATTGCCGTTGTGGTGCAGTTTACTGAAATGGTGGTTCGCAAAACGAGTCCGTTGCTGTATCGGGTGCTGGGTATTTATCTGCCATTAATTACCACCAACTGCGCGGTTCTTGGCGTGGCACTGCTCAATGTGCAGGAACAGAATAGTTTTATTGAATCGGCGCTCTACGGTTTTGGTGCGTCGGTGGGCTTTTCCTTAGTGCTTATTCTGTTCGCCGCAATTCGTGAGCGCCTGGAAGTTGCCGATGTTCCCGGCCCGTTTAAAGGTCCGGCGATTGCATTGATTACCGCTGGTTTGATGTCGCTAGCCTTTATGGGCTTCGCCGGTTTGGGTGGCGCATGAGCATACTGGTGGCGGTGCTCGCATTAGCTGGCTTAGCGCTGGTTTTTGGCGTTATTCTCGGCTGGTCGTCGGTACGCTTCAAAGTGGAAGGCGATCCGATTGTGGAGCAAATTGATGCACTGCTACCACAGACCCAATGCGGCCAATGCACCTTCCCCGGTTGTCGGCCCTACGCCACAGCGATTGCTAATGGCGAAGCGGATATAAACCAGTGCCCGCCTGGTGGTGAGGCCACTATTCACAACCTTGCAGATCTACTCGGTGTGGAGCCAAAGCCGCTCAACCCCGAAAACGGCGTCGAGAAAGACTTGCCGATGCTGGCGATTATTCGTGAAGACGAGTGCATTGGCTGCACCAAGTGTATTCAGGCTTGTCCGGTGGACGCAATTTTAGGCGCTGCCAAGCAAATGCATACCGTTATCAATGATGAATGCACGGGTTGCGAGCTTTGTGTCGAGCCCTGCCCGGTTGATTGCATTGATATGGTGCCGGTAAAGACGACGCTGGAAAATTGGCGTTGGAGTCAGCCTCCCGGCCCGGTCAGTTTGCGTGGCCCGGTTAAAGAGCCTGTTACGGCTGAGCTGAAGTAATGCTCGCTACGTTGTTCAAAAAGCCGGCTAAGTTCACCGGCGGTATTAAATTACCCGAACGCAAATCGCTATCGAATGGTGCTGAGCTGCGAATCGCACCACTCCCTGCGCAATTGATTCATCCGCTCGGACAACATATTGGTAAAGCAGCCAAGGCCTGCGTTGCCGTTGGCGATCGCGTATTGCGTAATCAACCCATAGCACTTGGCGATGGGCTGATTAGCGCCGACGTGCATGCGGCGAGCTCGGGCACCGTGAGTGCCATTGAATCGCGCCCTATTGCGCATGCTTCCGGATTGCTAGCGCCCTGTATCGTCATTGATTGTGACCAAGAAGATGAGGCCACTGAGCCAGCCCCGCATGGCAACGACTTTCTCTCGCTCAGCAGTGATGAGTTACGTGGCCGGATTCGCAGTGCCGGCATAGTGGGTATGGGCGGCGCTGCTTTTCCAGCTGCGGTTAAGCTCAATGCCCGCGGCCGAGCGATTGACACCCTGATCCTGAACGGCGCTGAGTGTGAGTCGTACATTACTTGTGACGACATGCTGGCTCGTACTCAGGCCGACGAGATTATTCGGTCGATACCGATTTTTCGGCACATTCTTGGGGTGCCGAACCTACCGGTTATTGTCGCGCTTGAAGATCATATGCAACAGGCAATCGCCGAGCTGCGGGCTGCGCTGGAAAAGTCAGGTCTGCGTCGCGTAGAGATTCGTGCCGTGCCGTCGATCTACCCGGAGGGTGGCGAGAAACAATTGATTCAGACCCTTACTGGCCTGGAAGTGCCAACCGGTGGTTTGCCACTGGATATCGGACTGGTTTGTCAGAATATAGGTACGGCAGCAGCCGTTTTTCGCGCGATAGTACATGGTGAGCCGCTTACCTCACGCATCGTTACGGTAACCGGCGAAGCGGTGCAACAGCCGGGCAACTATGAAGTCCGGCTAGGCAGTAAGGTTGCCGATATCGTTGCTGCTGCGGGTGGTTACAAGGTCGGCAAACCGGCCCGGTTAATTATGGGCGGCGCGATGATGGGCTTTGCCCTGAAAACCGACGATGTACCGATCGTAAAAGGCAGCAACTGTGTACTGGTTGCTGCTGCAGAAGAAGTGCGGCCGACAGATAGCACCATGCCCTGCATTCGTTGCGGAGAATGTGCTGAGGTTTGTCCTGCCAGCCTGTTGCCGCAGCAGCTTTATTGGCATGCCCGCGGCGATGAATTCGACAAAGCTAAAAATCTAAACCTGTTCGATTGCATTGAATGCGGCGCTTGTGCACAAGCTTGTCCCAGCCATATTCCGCTGGTGCAATATTACCGCTACGCCAAGGCTGAAATATGGGCTGAGGAGCGCGAGAAGGCAAAATCTGACGCTGCTCGCGAACGCCATGAATTCCGGTTGGAACGGGTTGAACGTGAAGAACGCGAAAAGCTCGAACGGCAAAAGCAGCGCCAAGCTGCCTTGGCTGCCAGCAAAAAGCCCGATGCTGCGAGCAGCTCAGCATCTAATGGCGCTGCGAGTGACCCCGTTAAAGCTGCATTAGCCAAGGCTGCTGCAGCGAAAGCGAAGGCCAGCGATTCTGGCGGCGCAATGAGCGCAATTGAAAAAGCCAAAGCAACTGCTAAACAGCGCCAGGCGGACGCAGCGGGTACCAGTGCTACGGCAGAGGTAGCTAAGCCCGCCTCTGCTGCTGCAGCGGCTATTGCCAAAGCCAAAGCAGCTGCAACAGCAACAGATTCCGATGAATCTAGGGAGAGCGCACTCACCCCTGCGCAAAAAGCGATTGCAGCCGCGAAGCTTAAAGCCCGTAAAGCTGCTGGTAACTCAGCCGAAAGCCCGACAGCACAACACGAAGCAGTAGAAACAGCGCAACAGACACCAGCGCAGCTGGCCATAGAAAAGGCCCGGGCGGCGGCCAGGCAAAAGGAAACTAGCGAAGTAGCGAGCGCTTCTCCCGCAGAAGATAAACCCGCAAAGAAATCACTGACTCCGGCAGAGCTCGCCATACTGAAAGCCAAGGCAGCGGTTAAAAAATCACAACAGCCATCAGCCCCTTCCGCTGAAAGCAAACCGGCTAAAAAATCACTAAGCCCGGCTGAGTTAGCAATACTCAAAGCAAAGGCAGCGGCGAAAAAAGCCGATAAAGAGCTCAGTACGCCTGATGCGGCTTCTGCAACAAAATCACCGGCGCAGCTGGCGATAGAACGCGCCAAAGCGGCAGCTAAAGCCGCTCAACAAGGCAACGGAGAATAACGACATGCAATTTACCGTTGCCAGTTCACCGCACTTAACTCCCGCAACCAGTGTAAGCGCAGTAATGCTAAAACTGCTGCTGGCACTGCTGCCGGGCGTGGCAGTGTATGCGCTGCTGTTTGGCTGGGGAATATTGCTGAACCTGGTTATTGGCTGCCTATCAGCGCTGGTAATTGAGGCGCTATTTTTGTTTTGGCGTAACCGTCCGGTGAAGAAACATCTGGGCGATTACACTGCAATAGTGACAGCCGTGTTGTTAGTACTGGCGCTGCCGCCACTCACGCCTTGGTGGTTAATTACCCTCGGGGTGTTTTTCGCTCTTTCGCTCGGTAAGCATGTCTACGGTGGTCTGGGTTACAACCCGTTTAACCCAGCCATGGTTGGCTACGTTATTGTGCTTATTTCGTTTCCGACCGAACTCAGCTTCTGGCCTGGTCAGCTGGGACTGTTCGGCGATTTTTCACTGGTTGATACGCTGCAATACAGCTTGTTCGGCAGCCTGGGCGAACAAACGCTGGATGGTATTAGCAGCGCGACCGTGTTGGCGGCTATCGACAATGGCTTCAGCCAAGGGCTGACATTAGCCGAAATTCAGCAACAAGCTGCGTTTGGCCTGCTCGGCAGTGCCGGTTTTGAATGGATTGCTCTGGCTTATCTCGCGGGCGGCTTGTGGTTGATTCAGCAAAAGGTTATCCGTTGGCAAATTCCAGCTGCGATTATTGCCACGGTCACGCTCCTCAGCGCTGTGTTGTGGTTAGTCGACAGCAGCCAATATGCTTCACCGCTGGTTCACCTACTCAGCGGCGCAGTGATACTCGGCGCATTTTTTATCGCCACTGACCCTGTCAGTGCTAGCACTACTAGGAAAGGTCGACTCTGGTTTGGCGCGGGCATTGGCGTGCTTATCGTAGTGATTCGAAGCTGGGGCGGTTATCCCGATGGGGTCGCGTTTGCAGTATTACTGATGAATATTGCCGTGCCGATGATCGACTACTACACGCAGCCGCGCGTCTACGGCCATAGTAAGTGAGCGGGCAATGAGCGACGACAGCAATAAAATGGAACAACAAAGCGCTGTAAACAGTCAGCCGGTTGAGCGTAGTGCAGCTCGCATGGCGCGTCGAAGCGCACTGTTGCTGGGGATGTTCGCACTTATCACCACAGCGCTACTCGCCGTGGCAGAGAGCGCATTAAGCGGCCGCATTAGTCAAAATGCCGAAGCCGCTTTGCTGGAAACACTCAACGCTATTGTTCCGGCCAATCGCTACGACAATAATCTGGCGCAAAGCAAAATCACTCTACCCGCTGATCCTCGCTTAGGCTTGAGTCAGCCAACGGAAGCGTTCGTCGCAACCCGCAGCAACCGCATCGTCGCGTTCGTAATGCCTATTACCGCCGCCAAAGGTTATAGCGGCCCCATTCAATTGTTAGCGGGTATTTATACCGACGGCACGGTGGCCGGTGTGCGGGTACTAGAGCACAAAGAGACACCAGGCCTGGGCGATAAAATCGAACGCCGAAAGTCCGCCTGGATAACCGGCTTCGATGGCAGAAGTCTTGGCCAGCCAGATGTGGATAGTTGGAAAGTACAGAAAGACGGTGGCAAATTTGATCAGCTCACCGGTGCCACCATTACGCCGCGGGCAGTGGTTAACGCCGTGCGGGAAGCCTTACAGTTCTATGCGGCGGAAAAAACAGTATTGGGCGACCAATACCGTGAGCGACAAACCGTTCAGCGTACTGAAGCAGAATAAGGAGTAGTCAGATGGCAGACGTTAGCTACGGCAAAATCACCCAAGACGGCCTCTGGGATAACAACGCAGGCTTCGTGCAACTGTTGGGCCTCTGCCCGCTTCTTGCTGTGTCAGGAACCGTGGTTAACGCACTCGGTATGGCGCTGGCCACAACGCTGGTACTGGTGCTGTCGAGCACTGTTATCGCTGCCATTCGCAATACCGTGCCGGATGAAATTCGCATACCGGTGTTTGTAATGGTGATTGCGGCTTTTGTAACGATTACCCAGTTACTCATTCAGGCCTTCGCTTTTCCGCTGTATCAAACGCTCGGCCTGTTTATCGCCCTCATCACCACCAACTGCGCCATCATCGCGCGCGCGGAAGCCTTCGCTGCCCGCAACGACATTTTACGCTCAGCAACCGATGGACTAATGATGGGCCTCGGTTTCGCTCTGGTGTTGCTAACCATGGGCTCGGTTCGCGAAATTATCGGCAACGGCAGCTGGTTTGCCGACGCCAACCTACTGTTCGGCGAAGCGGCCCGCGATTGGGGTGTTAACTTTTCTGAGTATTACCGTGGTTTGTTGGTAGCGGCACTGCCGCCAGGGGCATTTATCGTTCTTGGCCTGCTGATTGCCGTTAAAAATGTCGTCGATGGTCGCCTGAAGAAGCGCGCCGACAAACGCTCAGCTCTAGCTACTGCTGCGTAATTTGTCGCTATGAATAAAGACAAGCGCCACGAGATATTTCGCCGACTTCGCGAACAAAACCCCAACCCTGAAACCGAACTGAACTACAGCAGTAATTTTGAGCTGCTAGTCGCGGTAGTTTTATCGGCTCAGGCAACTGATGTCGGCGTGAACAAAGCCACGGCTAAACTTTACCCTGTGGCGAACACCCCCGAAGCAATCTACGCGCTCGGCGTGGATGGTCTGAAACACTACATAAAGACCATTGGCCTGTATAACAGCAAAGCTGAAAACGTCATCAAGCTCTGTCGGCTGCTCATCGACAAGCACGACAGCGTGGTTCCCGATGACCGTGAAGCGTTAGAAGCGCTTCCTGGTGTTGGCCGAAAAACGGCCAACGTAGTACTGAACACAGCCTTTGGCCACCCGGCTATGGCGGTCGACACCCACATCTTCCGCGTTAGCAATCGCACTGGAATTGCCAAAGACAAAACGGTGCTGGCCGTCGAAAAAGGCCTAATGAAGTACGTCCCCAAAGAGTTCCTGGTTGACGCCCACCACTGGTTAATCCTCCACGGCCGCTACGTGTGTAAAGCCCGCAAACCGGCCTGTGGTGCCTGCATTATCGAAGATATATGCGATTATAAAGATAAGACCAGCGACTGATTATTGTGCAGTAGCGGAGTGTCAGGAAAAAATATCGCTGGCCTCAATCGTTACAAACTTTTGTTGACTTGTTCACTCAGGTCTTTAGAAACACCGTCCATTGCGACTAACTTCTGCAGCTCAGCTTTCATCATTTCCTGACGCTGTTGGTTGTAACGCTTCCAGCGCAATAGTGGTACGACAAGGCGTGAGGATAACTGCGGATTAAGGGCATCAATTTTCTGCACCTGCGCGCTAAGGAATTTATAGCCGGCACCGTCAGCCCGGTGAAATTGCGATAAGTTGGCCATCGCAAATACGCCGACCAGCGAGCGAACGCGGTTGGGTGTGCGGATATTGAAATCCGGGTGTTCCAATAGCTTGGTCACTTGCTCAACCGCATCCGGCGCAGACGACAGCGCCTGGAGACTAAACCACTTATCCAGCACCTGTGGATCGTCTTTCCAATGGGTATAAAACGCCTGCAGTTTGGCTTTGGCGCTATCAGCGTAAATATCGATCAGAGTCGCAAGCGCGGCAATTACATCAGTCATGTTGGCACTATTAGCCTGTGCTTCGCAGAGCGCGATAGCCTCGGTTTCGCCCGACAACACCAGATAACGCAGCGCGACATTTTTTAATCGCCGTTGACCTGCACCCGGTAGGCCATCAGCCGACTCAGCGTTGCTATCGAATGCCGAATGCCAACCCGCTTGCAGTTCTTTGGCAAGCACGTCCTCAACAAAACGCCGTGCCGCTTTATTGGCTTCGATTTGCACCGTAGCTTGCTGTTGGCCGAGGTACTCTTCGCTAGGAAGCGTTAGTAGCTCGGCGGCATAGGCGGGTTCCAGCGATTTGTCGGCCAACACCTGTTTGATGGCTGCTACTAATGCGGTTAAGGACGGCAGACCAGCCTCCATTTTCACCCCGGCATTATGTTGCTCGACCAATTCTCCAAGCACGGTTAACGCTAACCGCTGCCCTGCTTCCCACCGGGCAAACTCATCACTATCGTGAGCGAGCAAAAAAGCATTTTGCTCAATACTAAACTCTGCTGCGAGTTTTACCGGTGCAGAGAAATTACGCAGTAATGAAAGCTCGGCACCTTCTGGTAAGCCGATGAGCTTGTAGGTCTGCTCGGTTGCAGTGAAATCGAGCACCCGGGTTCCTGCCGGTTGCGAATCCTCACCTTCCAGCGTAATCGCCAGATCGCTGCCATCAGCCGCTAACGCGCCCATCGCAAAAGGAATGTGCAGCGGCTGCGGGTTTTCCTGTTGGTCTTTAATGATGGGCTGCGACTGTTTCAGTGTCAGTTCTAACACATTCCCTTTTCGCTGCTTAGTAACCGTTACTGTTGGCGTACCTAAGTGGCTGTACCAGCGTTGGAATTGACTCAGGTCAGCATCGTTCGCATCTGCCATTGCGCTCAGGAAGTCATCGCAGGTGACCGCTTCGCCGTCGTGTCGCTCGAAGTACAAATCAGTGCCTTTACGAAAGCCGTCGCGCCCTAAGAGCGTGTCGTACATGCGAATAACTTCGGAGCCCTTTTCGTATACCGTCGCGGTGTAGAAATTATTCATTTCGATATAGCTTTCCGGACGAATCGGGTGTGCGGTCGGGCCAGCGTCCTCAGGGAACTGATGGCTGCGCAGCATTTTGACATCCTGCAGTCGCTGCACGGCGGCGCTGTTCATATCGGCGGAGAAACGTTGGTCGCGGAATACCGTCAGGCCTTCTTTAAGTGTGAGCTGGAACCAGTCACGACAGGTGACGCGGTTGCCGGTCCAGTTGTGAAAATATTCATGGGCCACAACCGACTCAATGCCAAAGTAATCCTGATCCGTAGCGGTATCGGGGCGAGCCAGAATGTACTTGGCGTTAAAAACATTCAGGCCTTTGTTTTCCATTGCGCCCATATTGAAGTCGTCAACCGCTACGATCATGAATACGTCAAGGTCGTATTCGCGGCCGAAAGCCTCTTCATCCCAGCGCATTGATTTTTTCAGCGATTCCATCGCATGGGCACATTTGTCGATATTGCGCGGCTCTACCCAAATCTCTAACGCAACTTCGCGGCCGCTCATGGTGGTAAAGGTATCGGCGTGTTTTTCCAATTGGCCGGCGACCAACGCAAATAGGTAGGCGGGTTTCAGCCACGGATCACGCCAGCTAATAGCATGACGGCGCTCACCCACCTTCCAGCGTTTCACCGCATTGCCGTTAGATAACATCACCGGTGTCTTTTCCACGTCACCAATAATGGTGGTTTGGAAGCTGGCCATCACATCCGGCCTATCCAGATAATAAGTAATGCTCCGGAAGCCTTCGGCCTCACATTGCGTGCAATACATGCCATTCGATTGATACAGGCCTTCGAGGCGGGTGTTTTCGGCAGGCTTGGTTCGAACCAGAGTGCGCAGCTGAAAGGCTTTGTTGCGCTCAGGTAACGTCAAACTTTCGTCACCAAGCTCGTACTCGTCGCTGCTCAGTAATTTCCCGTCGACGCCAATTTCCAGCAGCTCTAGGTGCTCACCATCAAGCACTAGCGGCTGCCCTGCTTCGGCTGCGGGATTCGGCCGGATGTTTAACACTGAGCTTACGTCGGTGTAGCCATCGAGCAAGTCGAAACAAAGGTCGACCGAATCGATCAGGTACGCTGAAGGTTTGTAGTCTTTGCGGTATTTAACTTGAGCCTGGGCATTGCGCACGTAAGTATTTCCGGTAGTTGTGGCCGCGCGGATCGCGCAGCTGCGTTATTCGTCAGTACGCGCCATAATACCGGCCTTATCGGAATATCACATTGGGAAAACTATGCGTTGGATACTGACCGCCGTTGCGGCGATTGCCGGCTACATAATGGGCGGATTTGGCGGAATGGAGCTTGCCGGCGAATACGCGCCGGAGTTTGAGCTATTCAGTCTAAAGGGCTATCTGGCGGGTTTAGTTTTGGGAGCAGCCATTGGCGGTATTCTGGCAGGCGGAGTGATGTTCTTCGCGCTGCGGGATTTGTAGTCTTATTTGTATAGAAATAACTGCGTAGGTCAGCATCGCGCTGCATGCCGACAGACTTACTTTATGCCAGCCATGTCGGCTTGCAAGCGAAGCCGACCTACGAAACTAGCAGGTAGGTCGGTTTAGGACGCAATCCGTAAGCCGACACCGCTACAGGAGCACTGTCGCCATCGCGTCGGATTACGCGCTATGCGCTAATCTGACCTACAAATTTTAGCCCACGTCAGGTGATGGGCTAATCCAATCGACAATTTGCGCTGGTGTTCGCCGACCGCTAAAACTCCTGAAGACAACGTTTACTCCGCCTTCGCTGCCTCAATAACATCAAGCGTCGCGCCCATCACTTCCATCAGGTCATGATCTTTTGGCGTGAAAATTTTCTGCACCCCCATAGCGAACAGCGCGTCAAAATCTGGTGTGGGGATAATGCCGCCGAGAATCACCGGAATATCAGTGGCGTTGTGCTTCTTCAGCTCGTCAAATACTTGCTCGACAATTTCCATGTGCGAGCCGGACAGCAATGACACGCCGATCAGGTCAGCGTCTTCTTCTACGGCTGAGGTAACTATTTCGCTGGCACTGAGCCGGATACCTGAATAAATCACATCAAAGCCGGCATCGCGAGCCGCGACCGCAAGCATTTCGGCACCATTGCTATGTCCGTCCAGTCCGGGCTTGCCGACGACAAATTTTGGCCGACGGCCATATTTTTCGGCGAAGTCAGCTGAGCGTTTGCGAACCACATCGGCGTTAGCAGAAGAAATTT
>CAJQNE010000029.1 GCA_905479545.1 uncultured Gammaproteobacteria bacterium
GCGGTGGCCTTGGGCGTGGCGGTAGGCATTTCACTAGGCTGTTTTCGCATTGTTACGGGCACACCGTTGCAGTATTACATTACGGCGGGCTACGTCATTGTCATTCTGCAAACCATGCGAGCCCCAAAAATGATTGTGCCGCTGGCTTACGATTCAGGCGGTGTTACTACTTCAACGGTAACTGTGCCGTTAGTCGCCGCGCTAGGGCTTGGCCTGGCCGAAACCATTCCCGGTCGCAGCGCACTGCTTGACGGTTTTGGGCTCATTGCCTTTGCCAGCTTGTTCCCCATTATTGCTGTGCTGGGTTATGCGCAGTTAGGTGAATGGCAGGTTGCACGAAGGCGAAAACAACGGCTGCAAGATGAGGCCGAAGCCGAAGCGACTGAGCTGTTGGAAGAATTTACCAATAAAAGTAACGGCGAGCTCAGTCCGTCCGGCGACGGGGGGCGTTGAGCGTATTGGAGAGCTTCACAATAATTATTACCACGCCGATGTGGACGAATGTCGCATCGGTGCATAATCGAAACCCTGTAGCACTGCGTACCAAGGGTTCTAACTTTGCTCAGTTTGAGGGCTTGTTGTAATGCATTTCAAATTAATAATCGCGATTGTTGCTGATGAAATAACCAAACCTTGTATGACGGCGGCTCGTGAAGCCGGCGCTACGGGCGCTACCGTGCTGAGTCAGGCGCGTGGTGAGGGGGCGGATCAGCCAAAATCGTTTCTCGGTTTGACGCTTGAAACCCAGCGAGATTTGTTGCTGTTCGTGGTTGAGGAGCATTTGGCGCGAGATGTGTTGGAGGCAATAAGCGAAGTGGGCGAGTTCGATGATAAGCACGGCACAGGCATCGCGTTCCAGCTGGATGTTGAAGACGCCATTGGCTTAAAGCATCAGATAGAGACGCTCACTGAACGAGTAGAGGAAGAGCTATGAAGCGCGATAAAAAAGGCAAAGGCAAAGTTGCTGAGAAGCCGCCGAGAGCGATTGTTCGGGTGCGGGATGCGATGCATACCGAGTTTGATTGCATGGACGGTATGACCACCACTGCCGAAGCCATGAAAAGGCTGCAGTACCCGCAAACCAAAGCGATTATTATCAACAAACGCCATGAAAATGACGAGTATGGCATTGTGATGGTGTCTGATATCGGCCGGAAAGTACTCGCGCATGGTAAGTCTGCCAAGCGAGTCAATCTTTACGAGTTAATGAGCAAGCCGTATGTCACCGTGCCACCCACTATGGATGTGCGTTACTGCGCAAGGTTGTTTGAGCAGTTCAAGCTAGCCCGCGTACCTGTGCTGGATGCTACTGGTGAAATTGTTGGAATTGTTTCATTCACCGACTTGGTGATGAAGGGCATGTTGCCGCAGTTAGATGATTAGTGCAGCTCGCCAGTCGGCTATAACCGCAGTGCTGGTTTAGTAAAAAACCGCGCTTGCCAATTTATGGAACGGTTGTACAGACGTTCCATAAACTGGCATCACCAGATAGATGGTGCGTTACAGGTTGCAAGCGTGTTAACAGGCGTAGGGGGTGTTAACCCTGTCCTAGTTTCGCATCCATACCGGGTGGCAATGGCTTGTTAATCGTCGGCAGCGGCGGGTTTTTGTCGCGACTAACATTCGCTTCGATAGTCCGGCGCACGTCGGCGGCCAAATCGAACATTTGTAGTTTCCGGTACGCTTTTTCCATTACCCCCAATGCATCGCGAGCGGCGCGGGTATTCTGGAAGTGTTCAATAACGTATTCGGCCCGGCGTAACGCCCCGACATAAGCATTGGTGCGCACGTAATAGTCAGCTACCCCAAGTTCATGGCGAGCCATACGTTCGCGCAAATGCGACATGCGGAGGCGTGCATCATCGGTATAAGGGCTGTTGGGGTAACCGTTAAGAAGTGCCTGAAAACTTTCAAATGCCCGTTGCGTCGGCGTCGGGTCACGATTGGCACTGTCGATACCGAAGCGGCCTTCGAACGTTTGCTCCGACCGTTCAAAATCAACTAAGCCACGCAGATAGTAAACGTAGTCAATCGCGGGGTGGCGAGGGTACTGGCGAATAAACCGGTCGGCAGCGGCTACCGCAGAGACCGGTTGTTGGGCCAGAAAGTGCGCGTAAATGATTTCCAGCTGGCTCTGTCGCGCATATTCGCTAAACGGGTAGCGGCTCGACATCGTTTGATACAGGTCTACCGCGTCTAATGCCCGCTCTTCATCCAGCGCTTTGCGGGCGCGCGAGTAGAGCACCTGCGCTTCCTGCTGTTCCTGCTCCGGGGTTACCTGAGCGTCGGCTTTCTGCTTAACATTAGACGAGCCCCCGCAGGCAGCTACTAGGCTGAGCAACAGAATGGCAGTGACATGCAACGGTAATTTCATAATTCGTTATCGTAAGTTTAAATTTGCAGCCCGGTACATAGGCACGGAGCTATAAAGACGCGCGCAGTATAGCAGTATAAGATGCGCCTGCCGCTCACTGAACTGCTGTTCCTATGTCAGAAAACGCCCCGTTAGAATCCAAACACAACAAGCCATCTGCCGAACCGCCTGCCGGGGTTCATCGTTTGCAGGCAAGCGTGCCTGAAGAGCAGGCGGGTTTGCGGTTGGATCAGGCGCTGGCGAAGATGTTCCCTGATTTTTCGCGTAGCCAACTAACACACTCCATCAAAGACGGTAATGCTACCGTTAACGGTCGTGGCTGCAAACCGCGCGAACGCGTTCTGGGTGGTGAGGTGGTTGTATTAAGCGTTGCGATCGCCGCGTCTGAGACAGTTGGCCCCGAGAATATTCCGCTGAATGTGGTGTTTGAAGATGAGCAGATGCTCATCCTGAATAAACCCGCCGGGCTGGTCGTGCACCCTGGCGCGGGCAATAGTAATGGCACCCTGCAAAACGGTCTGCTGTACTACTCGCCGTCGTTACAGGGAGTGCCGCGCGCGGGCATTATTCACCGGCTTGATAAAGATACCAGTGGGCTGATGGTGGTCGCCAAAACCGTTGGCGCGCATACCTATTTGGTAGAAAAGCTTGCTGATCGTGATATTCATCGATTTTATGACTGTACCGTGAACGGCAAAATGGTTTCCGGTGGTACGGTCGACGAGCCGATCGGGCGGCATAAAACTGACCGGTTAAAAATGGCGGTGCGTAGCGATGGACGCCATGCAGTTACGCATTACCGTATTCACAGTCGTTATCGCGCCCACACCCGGCTACGGGTGCAATTGGAAACCGGCCGAACCCATCAAATTCGGGTGCATATGGCGCATATTCGACGGCCAATTGTCGGCGACCCGGTATATAGCGGCCGGTTAGCGCAGCCACCACACTCGTCGGCGGAATTTGTCGATGTGCTCAGAGCGTTCAAGCGACAGGCTTTGCACGCTACCGAACTCCATGTCCCTCATCCGACAACTGACGAGATAATGGAATTTCAGGCCGATATCCCTGAGGATATGGCAAACTTGGACAAGGCCATGGTGGCCGACGCTGCGGAGCATGCCTACGATGAGTAAAAATACCCAGATTAATGACGGGCTGGAATTCATTCGACCCGACTGGCCAGCTCCAGACAATATTAAAGCTGTTACGACCACGCGCGCAGGCGGTTTTAGCAAATCGCCCTACGACTCGCTGAATATTGGCGAACATGTTGGCGATAAGTCCGGCAAAGTCGAAAAAAACCGTAAACTAATTTCTGAGCAGTTGCAGCTACCGGCCAAACCACTTTGGCTTAAACAGGTGCATGGCAGCAAGATTGCCAAAGTTGGCAAAGATAAATCCGGCGTTAAAGCCGACGCAGCGGTGGGGAAGCAGGGTGTTATAGCCATTCAGACGGCTGATTGCCTGCCAGTGCTTATGTGTACTCGTGGTGGTAAAAAAATTGCCGGCGCACATGCAGGCTGGCGCGGGCTTGCGGCTGGCGTATTGGAGCGCACCTACGGCGCAATGAATACCGAACCGGAGAAAGTGTTGGTTTGGCTCGGCCCGGCTATTGGCCCTGAGCATTTTGAAGTGGGCGACGATGTACGCGAGACTTTTATTAACTCCAACCATCATTCCGAAGATGCCTTTAAACCGACAGGCGAGCCGGGTAAGTGGTTCGCCGATATTTATGAGCTCGCCCGCCAACGGCTGCGCGCGGCAGGTGTAACAGAGATTTACGGCGGCGACTATTGCACCGTAACTGATAGTAAACGGTTTTTTTCCTACCGCCGTGATGGTGAGGAAACCGGCAGAATGGTTAGCTTAATCTGGAAGACAGACTAGCTAGCCGTTGTAACCTGCTATAGCCGGGTAGCCTTCATGTGTTGCCCGGCGCCTGTGGTATTCGGGACTGTAAAAAAGTGTCACCCTTGAACGCCTAAAAAATCCCCCCACATTTATCTCACTGAACATTTTTTGAGATAAATCATGCGACTAGACAAATTGACTACCAGCCTGCAGTCCGCGTTGAGTGATGCGCAGTCGTTAGCCGTTGGTAAAGATCACCAGTTTATAGAACCTGCACACTTGCTGACTGCGCTGCTCGATCAGCAAGGCGGCAGTGTTCGGCCGTTGCTGGCGAAAGCTGGCGCCAATGTGCCTGCTTTACGCAGCGAATTGGGTGCATTAT
>CAJQNE010000030.1 GCA_905479545.1 uncultured Gammaproteobacteria bacterium
ATTAAACCAGATGACGCTGTGAATGAAATTTTTGTCGCAATTGCTAAAGGCGAACGAGAAATTATCATCGCCCGTGGTCGCGAAAAAATGATCGTCTGGCTGCGTCGTTTATGGCCTGAGAAGGCTTTTGACAAGATAGCGGATGCGGTGAATAAAGGTTATATCGACGAAATTAATAAGCCGAATTAATAGCGTGGTCAGTTAGGTCGGCAGGTAAGTTCAAAAAAGTGGGTGCCAGTTAGGCTGATCTTCGCTGTGGCTTTTTAAGCAGCGTTCTCCAGAATCTCAAGCGCTGTGCCAATGTCTTGCAGGTGAGCAGAATCGCTAGGCGGTAGCTGGGCCAACTTACCCACATTCGCTTCGGGGTATAAGCGCAATACGTAAGCGGTAATTTCGCTGGCAAATTCTTTTAAACCGGCAAGGTTCTTCAGTAGTAGCTCACGCATGGCTTCATCGTCTAGTGGTTTGCTGAGGTTGCGGTTCAATTCGTCGAGCCATTTGAAGTTATGTTGATCGATAAAGTTGGCTTGCCTACCCGCCCGGTCTTTGCCGGTTTCCAGCCGGGAGAGTTCGCGGAATAACGCTTGTACCTGCCGGTTGATCTCCCTGATTTCGCCCAGGTCGCCTAAACACTTACGCATAAACGATACGTCGGTCATGCGGTTCTGGGTGAACAGGAAGGTGGTGATTCCCCAGTAGTTGGCGTAATCCCAGCCAATTTTTATGCTCATAATAAGCGGTTGACCGAACAGCTGATATTGGTCCTGATAGATTTCCAGCGTGGCTTGGTAAAACCCCAGGTACAGCTCTGAATACACCGATGGGCGGCTTAATAAATGCTGGCCGCTCATGTCGCGGTAAATCAAGTCGGCAATGTAGTTGTTGCCAATTGCTATGAAGTCGGTGCCCGGTGAATAGAACGGATCTAAAAATACGCCGGCTTCGCCGGTGATGGCCCAGCGGTTTTTGCTGAACAACTCGCTGCAGCCATGGGAATAATTTTTCAGCCGCTTGAAGTCCATTAACTTGTCGCTGTGGGCGGCCACTACCGAAGCAAGCTTCGGGTGGTGCTCATGCAGCCAGACTAAGGTGTCATCGAAGTTTTTCAGCTTGTCGTCGTCATGCAGTTGTGGGTCATAAACGATGCCGATGCTAGTACGCCCGCCGCTTAACGGAATCAGCCAAGTCCAACTGCCATCAGTCATAAAGTGGTTGGTTGAGAGCCAGCGAGCCTTGCTGATGCGGCCCTGCCATTCTTCGTCTTCACTCCAGTCGTCGATTTTTACATCGGCGTCGAGCCGGAACCACAGGGAATTGCCCTGGTGATCGTTGTCTTGCTTCAACTCCAGCTTGCGTTTAAGCAGCCCCTGCCTGCCACTGGCATCCACCAGCCAGCGGCAGCTAATTGACAGCCCGCTGTGGGTAGTGACCAAGTGGGGCTGCGATTTGCCATTGCCCACGTCAATATTGTTTACCTTGCTGCTATCGCGAACGGTTACGCCGCGAGCCTTGCATTGCTCGGCGAGGTGGTTTTCGAGTTTGCCACGATCAATCTGGTAGCTGGGGTACTCAAACTCTTCGGAAGGCCCGAGCTCAGACCAATGCTCCAACGGCGTTTGCGTGCCCTCGCGCCCACCGAAAAACAGCCGCAGACCGAACTTCGGCAGCTGCTCTGCCATTAAATGTTCAGAAAGGCCGAGCACTTTATTCAGGTAGCAAGCGCCCACCTCAACCGTCGATTCACCGATTTTGTGCGCTGCCTCGGTAAACGGCATCGCATACCGTTCAAGCACCGTTACCCGCAGCTCAGGCTGCTGCTGAACCAATTGCAGCGCCAGCGTAAAGCCCGCCAGGCCGCCGCCCATGATCAGGACATCGGTGTCAGTGGTAGTTTTTTTCGTTGCTGTCATGGGTTTACTGCGGGGCGTTTGCGAGGCTTTTGGCGGGAGTGCCGGTAAATTTGCCTTTCAGTATGAGCGGTGAGTATACGCGGGCTGATACCGGTAATCGCCGGGTTGCCACATATCTGCGGTTACAGTTTGTGGCTAGGGTTACCGTTTTATGCGGCGCGACCATGAATAGTCGCAGCCAAATATTACGACGACACCTGCTGTGTATCTCAGTAAGTCCAGCCAAACGAAACCACGGCCCAGTAGTAGTTTCCCCGGCAACGTGGCACGGGCGTCGGCTAGCCATGAGAAGGTTGCGAGTTGTGAAAATTCGACAGCAAAGCTGATGGCCAGCGCGACAGTGAACAGGGTTATTGGTTTAGCCGCAGGCCGCAAAAAACACAGCAGCAGATATACCGCGACGGCCCAGAGTGCATCACCAAAATTTGCGGCCGCAAAGTCCGGCCATGGCAGTGAGCGCATTCGTGTCGCGAGGCCAAGGGCTATGGTGGCGAGTAAAAGTGCTGCAATTATTCCACGGTGTCGTTTCATTGGTTCTTCCCACAAGAGTGATTATGGGTGGCTACGTTACCGCTCGAAAATGCAGTATTTACCGCTGGCCTGTGCAAATACGGTGCAATGTCTGCTAGCCGCGTTGTAAGCGACGCGCCGCTTTTCGATTAACGAGGGTGCCAGCCGCGCCGATGAGTAACAGTAACCAAGAGGGCGATAGCGGCACAGGCGCTGCCAATGAGACAGCAATGTAGGTGCCGGAATCGCTGGTTACGCTGTCATCAAAACTGCCAAAGTTATCTTCCTGCGAACTAAATAGTTTCGGGCTGGTGGGGAACGTTACTGTACTGCTAAGTGGCTACTTCGGGGCGCATACTCAGGCCCATTCGGCGGCCGTGTTTGTCGCTACTGCCAGAGGGCTGGTTGGCATAACCGACAGGGATTATCCGCTAGCGCCAGTAAAGTACCGCCGTTGCTTAGCCCCGAAAAGCAGCCAGTGCAATAGCGATGACCACGGCAATAACAACCCCAATTCCACCGCCTATAGCGGCCCGTTTTAGCGCGTTGTTCAGGTGCTTGCGTCGGCTCGCTTTGGCTAGCTTATCCAGCTGGTCACGGCTTAGCATATCCATATCCCAGTGGCTGGTTTGCTCAACCTTCTCTTCGCGAAGGGCGTCGCTACCACTGTCGTCTTCTGTGGCTTCCGGGTCTGAGGAGTGGGGGAGGTTCATGGGGTTCACCGAAATTTGAATTTGAGTAAGCCTGTTAATCGCCGGTTTTCTGGCGGGGCTTACTTCAGGCGATCAGGTACTACCAGTAGTGTACCCGCCAAGGTCAGTGGCAGCAGCATCAGGCCGCCAAGGCCGGGAGTAATAAACAACAGCCAGCCGACCAGACAGAAGCCCAACGCGGCGGGCCAGTGCTGCTTGAGCCAGTCGCGTTTTTTGCTGGTGTTATAGCGGCGACGGGTGAGTGGGTAGTCGAGAAAATCCAGCGCGATGGTCAGGCCCACCAACAAGCTGCCAATCCACTTACCGGGGCCGGGTATTTGGCTTATGGCCAGTGCCACTAGCAATACTGCAGTTTTAATCAGAAATAACCGCCCGGCCTCACCAAGCATAAAGGCCAAATACTTCGCGTCGCCCAGCCGCGGCAAACGCCGGGCCCGCATTCGTAGCTTGCAGCATTCTTCGAGCTTCAAGCCAACAAAATCGAGCAGCGGCGAGGTAATTGCGATTAACACAATCACAATAATAATATTGAGATTAACCAGCCAGTGAACTGGCGTTATATACCAGGCAGCAGTTTCGGCTGCCGGCAGCGACCACTGCAGTAGGCTGAATATTCCCCACAGCAGGCCGAGTAACAATGGCGTGATACCGTAGAGCAGCAGTGAGGGGTGGCGGAATATGATAGTTACGCCGCGTAATGGCGAAGTAGCACCCGCCACAAACTCTTTTGCATAGTGTTGGAGAGACATAGCCGGAACTGTAGTCGGTGGATAACACGGCGTAAAGTGGCAGAGCTAGTCAGTTCCGCAGTTACGGTGCGAACTGGGAGCAGAACTCGGTGAAATATTCTGCTCCGACCTAACAGTGCTGTTCGAATAGTGAGGTGATATTCAGCCATGAGCTACTATAAAAATCCTGATTATCCTGCCTATCTGCATAGTTGGCTGGAACGGGGCAGGCAGTGGAATATTGAATACAAAACTTATCTGTCTAATCACATTACCCACAACTGGATAGCCCTGGCGGTGGGCGGTGCTGATGAGCAGCGTCTGCAGAGCTGGCAGGACGAATATAGTGACAAGCTAGTGACCAGCTCGTCCCGAAATGCCGCATCGCCCGAACCTGCGAAAGATGATTCTGGCGACTACACCCACATCACCACCGTTAATTGGCGGAATAATCTGCAATCAACCCGGGTCGCTTTCCCGCTCTATCGCGATTTTTTTGATGCGCAGCTAGCCGAACTGGGGCTATCTGCGACCCTGAAGCGCTATTTTCCCACCCTCGCTGAAGGTTTAAGCGGTGCCGCCATGCACGCGGTTATTCATAGCGGCTGGGCAGCGGATGTGGAAAGTACCGACATGTTGGGCGAGGGCCTGG
>CAJQNE010000031.1 GCA_905479545.1 uncultured Gammaproteobacteria bacterium
AGGCTATATGTCGGTTCCTGATTGCAAAACTCGTCGACTGCGCTGTCCTGGCAAGCCCAGGGCTGAATGTGCGGGCCGGTAAATACCGGGCCGCCGACTGGGTGGTTGTTGACCGTAACGCTGTTGCCAAAATTGGCGGCGATGGTGTTAATGCCAATGTTCAGACCACTTACTACACCCAGCAACCGCAGCGGGTCGTCGGCGGTGGCTTCCAATACGCTGGTGACGTCGTTGGTGCTGTTGAGGGTTAGCTCTAAACCAGTGACGGCTTCTGCCGAATTGGCAATCACTTCAATCAACACGTCACCGGCGGAAATCAGGTCGGCGCGATTGGAGAGTATTTGCACGGTGGCGCTGCGCGTTTCTGCCGGGGTCGAGGGGTCGGGGTCGGCAGTAACCGGTCCTCCGGTCGACAGGCCTTGTGGGCTAGTGCTACCACCGCCGCAGGCGGCCAAAGTCGAAGCCACAGCAAGTGACAGTAATATTGATCGGATCATTAGTTTTCCTCCAGTAGCGACATGCAATCGCCACACTCCATGCTCTATGCACACTTCAGTGTCACTGCGACCGGTTGTTGAAAATAGCTCGGTCTAACGATCGCGCGACAGTTATTTTGTGGCTGAATACTAACAAACTATACTGCCAAAACGCTTTGCTCAGGAGCCGTGGAGGGGAAATCTGAGGCGAATTATGTTTTTTTGCAATGTCACGAGAGGTGTAGTGCAAACAGGCCGCAGTATTGGAACCCGCCGGTATTGCTGATGCAGGCAAGCAAAAAAATGGGCCGCAGTAAGCGGCCCATTTTTGTATTGCAGTGGTGTAGCTATTATCGGTTTTGAGTTTCCAACGAGTAGCTGCCAGCGCCGCTATACGAACTTACCCGCCAGCGATACGTTCCACTGGCACCGTTATAGCTAATGTTTTCTGATGAGCTATTGCCAGTGGAGCTGGCAACCGTGCGCCAGTTATTGCCGAACAAGCCACCGCTGAGTTTCTGCAGTGCCAGGTCAAAATCAGCATCGACAGGGCCGGCTAAGGTTGCGATGAGTTCGCCGCCGGTTGAGCTAAAGCCCTCGGCTGAACCGTAGTAGTCCAGATCATTGGCACCGGTTAGCGAGCCGTTATAAGTGTTGCAACCGCTGCAAGCGGGCGGGGCAGTAACGGCTCTGCGAACCGTTATTGTTTCAGTTTCGCTGTCGCTCTGACCAGCGGTGTCGGTAACGGTCAGCGTTACGGTGTACACCCCGGCACTACTGTAGATATGCTGGCTGCTGGCACCATTGGCGGCACCGTTGTCGCCGAAATTCCAGTTGTAGGAAGCAATGCCTTTATCGTCGCTTGAAGCACTAGCGTTGAAGCGACAATCTAATTCGTCACAACTGGCGGAGAAGGCCGCGGCGGG
Organism: uncultured Gammaproteobacteria bacterium; assembly: GCA_905479545.1. GTDB lineage: Bacteria > Pseudomonadota > Gammaproteobacteria > CAJQNE01 > CAJQNE01 > CAJQNE01. Next base: position 1,403 of record CAJQNE010000031.1, read on the forward strand.
TGAGTTATCGACCGGAGCATTACCGCCATCGGCGGCAGCAACTTGTAGCAATAAATTGGGTGAACTGCTGGTAAGGCTGCTGAGCTGGCCACGGGCGCTTTGGGCAATAATCCTATCGAACACTGCTTTAGCTGAAACACCAGGCGTAATGGCCCGGAGAAGCGCTGCGGCACCGGTGACGTGAGGGGCGGCCATCGACGTGCCGCTAATGGTTTTGCTTTGGCTGTTGTTTTGATACCAGGCTGAGGTAATCGCTGAGCCGGGTGCAAAAATGTCTACGCAGCTGCCGTGGTTCGAGAACGATGACCGGCTGTCGTTGTTGGCTGTTGCGCCGACGGTAATCGCTTCGGCAACACGGTTGGGTGAGCCGTTGCAGGCGTCTTGATTATCGTTACCGGCAGCTACCACCATCACTACGCCGGTACTAACCGCATTGCGAACCGCCGCATCCATCGCGGCGCTGTTGCCGCCGCCTAAGCTGAGGTTGGCCACCGCCGGGGCTTGATGGTTGGTGGCGACCCAGTCGATGCCAGCAATCACGCTGGCCGTCGAGCCCGCGCCCTGGCAATCGAGTACCCGAATTCCGTGCACGGTAGCCGCCTTAGCAATACCGTAGGTGCTGCCCGCGGCGGTGCCGGCTACATGCGTACCGTGGCCGTTGCAATCTTCAAAATCATTTGGATTAGTATTGCTATTGCCGAACAGTAGACCTGCAGGGGAAACGAAGTTGCGGCTCTCACCGACGCGACCGGTAAAGTCGTTATGTGTTGAATTAATACCGGTATCGATAATGTAAACATGCGAGCCGTTGCCGTCGTTAGCGTAGCGGTAGCTGCCATTGAGCGGCAGTGTTTCCTGGTCGCTTCGGTCGAGACCCCAGGTAGCGTTTGCTTGTGTTGCTGAGGTGGTAACGGTCTGGTCTTGTTCGATGTAGTCCACCAATGGGTTGGCTGCTAATAGTGCAGCTTCAGCTGGTGAAAGGTCGGCAACAAAACCGGTCAGTACAGTGGTGTAAACGTGTATTGCCTCACCGCCCAACGGGCCAAGCAGCACCGCCGCGACTTGTTGCACGGTCTGACTACCGGTGGCCTCTTTGTTGAGCGCAACAATATAACGACCATCAACCGGCTCACCGCGTATCGGACCAGAGGGGTCGCTGGGTTCCGGCTCAGCGGTTTCCTCGGCTTCAGGTTCTGTGGGCGCATCCGGTTCGCGGTCCGCAGTTTCGTCTGGTCCTGTTTCTGGTTCTTCAGGCTCAGGGCTAACAGGGTCGTTTGAATTAGAAGCTTCTTCCCGGTTTGGAGTATCAGGTTCACTGTTAGCACTGTCTTCAGCTACAGGCGTGACGGGATCATTGTTTGAGGTTGCCGTGCCGCCGGAACCGCCGCAAGCGGCTAAGGAGAGGACACAAATACCAATGCTGGTGCGAAACGTACGACTCATTAGATTAAACATAAAACTTCCTTTTTTTGAGAGTGGGCTTCTGGTGGCTCACTCTTGATGGGAAAAATAACTGCGTTCTTCAATTTTGCGATATGGTAAATGGCGCGTTGAGATAACTCAAAGCAGACCCTGCCATTTGATGCATATACTGGTTAGGCTGCAGTTAACCGTCGACAAGCGGTAAATATTTTGTGGTTGTGGTTGGTCAGTGATCGTTGACTCGCGGGCACCAACTTGGTTTGACGTGCATATTTGTGCGAAAACTAACAAATGAGCCTTTTCGGCCGCTCTCATGTGCGGGTAGCTTTAGCTGGAGGGTGAGCGCGATGAATTTCCGGTGTGGTGGAGCAGGTCTTAGAAGCTGCTAAGCAGGGGCGAGCCACGACTGTCGACATTTCAGTGCTCGAATACTCAGTGCCGCGAAAGACCGCTGCATAAAAAAACGGGTCGCAGAAAGCGACCCGTTTTTGTGTTGCAGTATTTAACGGCTAGGGATTATCAATCTCTAAGGTATAGCTGCCTGAACCGCTATACGAATACACCCGCCAGCGGTAGGTGCCGCTGTTGCCGTTGTAATTGATACTTTCCGACGAGCTATTGCTGGTGGAAGTAGCGACATTCCTCCAGCTGCTGCCGAACAGGCCGTTGCTCAGTCGTTGCAACGCGAGGTCAAAGTCAGCATTCGCCGGGCCGGTTAGTGTGGCTGAGAAACCGCCGCCATTTGAGCTAAAGCCGTTAGCTGAGCTGTAGAAGTCCTGATCGTTGCTGCCGCTTAGCGAACCGTTGTTAGTGCTGCAGCCACTACAGGCGGGTGGATTGCTGTCGTCTGCGGCTACTACCACGGTCTTGCTATTACTATCGGTTTGGCCGGCGGTATCGGTTACCGTCAGCGTTACGGTAAAGCTGCCGTCGGCACCGTAGCTGTGCTGGGTTGTCGCGCCATTCGCTGCGCTGTTGTCGCCAAAGTTCCAGCTATAAGACGCAAGTCCACGGTCGTCGCTGGAAGCGCCGGCGTCGAAGTCACAGTCCAGTTCGTCGCAGCTAACAGCAAAGGCTGCGGTCGGCGCGTTGTCTACCTGCGGGTCGCCGTTTTCGTCGGCGGTGACTTGCAACAGTAAGTTCGGCGAGCCGCTATTAATGCTACTCAGACGGTTGTTTACACCCTCGGCGAGTAGCTGGTCGAATACTGCATCGACCGAAGCGCCCGGGGTGGCGGCACGAATGAGTGCTGCGGCACCGGCTACGTGCGGCGCCGCCATTGAGGTGCCGCTGATAGAGTTCGTTTGGCTATCGTTTTGGTACCAGGCTGAGGTAATGGCTGAGCCCGGTGCAAAAATATCGACACAGTTGCCGTGGTTAGAGAAGGAGGAGCGGCTATCGTCAGCGGTGGTTGAGCCAACGGTAACGGCTTCGGCAACACGGTTCGGTGAACCATTACAGGCATTGGTATTGTCGTTACCGGCGGCGACGATCATTACAACGCCAGCATCGGCAGCATTCCTCACGGCCTCATCCAGGGCGGCGCTACTGCCGCCACCCAGGCTCATATTAGCAATAGCGGGTGCGCGATGGTTGGCGGCAACCCAGTCGACACCGGCAATAACACCTGAGTTAGAGCCATTACCCTGACAGCCAAGAACACGAACCGGATAGAGTGTTGCACCTTTAGCGATGCCATAGGTTGTGCCACCTGCTGTACCGGCGACGTGAGTGCCGTGGCCGTTGCAGTCTTCTACTTCGTCGGGGTCGGCATTGCCACTGCCAAACAACAGACTGGTGGTAGAGGTGAAGTTCTGGCCCTGGCCAACCCGGCCGCTAAACTCATTGTGAGTCGTCCGCATGCCGGTATCGATAATATAAATATGGGCACCGCTGCCGTCGCCGGCATAGCTGTAGTCGCCATCGAGAGGCAGGCTAGGCTGGTCGCTGCGATCCAGGCCCCAGGTTGCGTTTGCCTGCGTGGCTGTAATACTGACTAGCTGATCTTGCTCGATGGCAGCCACCAGTGGGTTGTCTTCTAATAACGCGGCAACTGACGCAGGCATTTCGGCAAGAAAGCCCCGCAGAGCGGTGTTGTAGACGTGTAACACTTCGCCGCCTAGCGGCGTTAACAAGTTTTTCGCAATTGTATCAACCGCCAGAATGCCGGTAGGTGATTCAGCTAAGGTCACAATATAGCGGTTCGGGATAGCCTCACCGCTGCGTTGCTCGCTGCTGCTACTGAAGGTGGTTTCGTCGGCGGTCGCCGGGCCATTGTCACTGTTGCTAGCGGAACCACCGCCACCCCCACAAGCCGCTAAAGAAAGTGCGAATACGCCAACGCCTGCGCGCAGCAATAAAGAGAAACTGTGTGTCATATTAATTACCCTGAGTGAACATGGCGGGGTAGCTGTTCGTCCTTAAAGAGCTGATCCCGGAATCGTATTGAGAGAGCTATGTTATTGACTATGTGCATTAAATGTACAAGCAATTATAATTTGCGACATAACTTTTAAACAAACCAAAAAATTGTGCGACCGCATAATATATTGTTATTTGTGGAATATGTAAAGTAAAAAGCGATGGTCGGTCCGGAGTTTTCACTTGCTTAGTTTCGCTGAGTTTCAGCGACTCTGTGGCTCAGTTAAAAAAACAGCTGCTGCGAAAACGCAGCACCCGCTTTTATTAAGCTGTAAGCGATCAATTTTAACTGACTGCCGGAGTTATCTTGTTATAGCCGTTCTTCAATGGCCTCAACGTCGTCCAGGTGCCGCTCGATGATTGGCAAGGTTTTGCGGGCGTAAGCACGAATACCCGCATCTTCAAAGTCAGCCGCTTTGCGAAATTCGTTAACGTCGCGCTCATGGTCTATCCGTAGAGATTTAATCACTGCCTTGTCCAAATCGTTGCCGGTTTTTTGGTAAAGATCGCTGTAGTGCTGACGCTTCGTAGCGCCGACAACTTCCGGCACGGTTACAGCCCGGTCAGCCGCTAATTGTCGCAGGTCACGCAGTAGTATCGGCTGGTCTTCCATCATTTCACGGCCGTACTCCCGAACATCGCTGCGGGTGCCACGGTCGGCGGCCAACTTCCCCTCAGCGTAATCCATCAACCGGGCGTCAACCATCTCCACCAGAAATTTTGCTGCTGCTTTGCTGGTGCCGATCTGGCTCTGGTGATTAGCTTGCTTCGCCTGGCGCACGCTATCGGGCCCCGGCGGCGCGCAAGCGAGCAGGGTGAAGCAGGTAAAAATTGCGGTGATATAGGTAACTGATCTCATGGTGGTGCTCCTCATTGCGTCAATGTTGCACGTCACCAGCGAACGGCGCGGCAAAGTTATGCTGTGCAGTTGAGTTGCTCGCAATAAACGTTCCACATAACCAAAAGTCCGCTTAAAACAGCGGACTTTTGGTTACAGCAATGCAGAGATCTTTATAGCTTTGGCCCCGGGGGCTAACGGCGGTTAGTAATAAATATCACTACAGCCGCAATAGTCGCACCGGTGAAATTAGCGACTAAGTCCCAGCCAGTATTCACATAGCCGCCGACGTTAGTATTGGGGATTAGCAGCACGGCAATAAATTCGACTATTTCATTCAACGCACCAAAACCCATGCCCGCCGCCGCACAGAGTAATAACGAGCCGAAGGTTGCCGCCAACACCTGCGGCTTGGCAATGGCCTGTAATCCCTGCCAGCACACCCAGGTGGTTACGCCAAAGCCGAAGGCGTGCACAATATGGTCGTACTTTAGCCGCTCAGGAATGAGCCACATTGAATACAACACCCGCTGGTCACCATCGATAGGCCAGCCGGCTGGCACTGGCACCAAGCCGCCCGCCATGTGCAATAAGCCCCAAACGGACAGACACCAGAGGCAAGCAGTGGTGAGCCGAACGCGGTAGTGGACTACGCCTACGGCGGCTGCCAGTACGGCCATTACTACAATATAAAACATGAATTCCGAGTTGCCAGCCGCCAGCGAAGCGACCACCGCACCGACGGTGTACAGCAGTGAAAACACTGCCACGGCAATAACTTACTTAGACCAGAAAGGTTGGGTGTGCATGTTAAGCTCCGGGGGCGGGGCCGAGTAGAGGGTTAATTTGGCTTGGTGGGCCGATTTTAGCAATATAACAAAGGTACGTTGCAGCTTAACGTTCTAGCTCCTTTCTATTCTTGAACTGCTCCAGCGCCTCCGGATTTGCCAGCGCGCTTTTGTTTTGTACCTCACGGCTATGCACTACTTCACGCACCGCCAGCTCAGTAATTTTTCCGGAGCGGGTGCGGGGGATTTCACTCACTTGAAGAACCTTGGCGGGCACGTGCCGGGGTGTGCATTTTTCGCGGACAGTCTCGCGAATTTTCTTAATCAAAGCGTCGTCCAGTGGTTCATCACTGCGCAGCACGACGAACAGTACCACCCGTACGTCGTTGTCCCAGTCCTGGCCAATAGCGATGCTTTCCAACACCTCATCTAACTGCTCTACATGACGATAAATCTCGGCCGTGCCGATGCGAACCCCGCCGGGGTTCAATGTTGCGTCCGAGCGGCCAAATACGGTGAAGCCGCCGCCGTCGTTTTGTCGCACGAAGTCGCCGTGGTGCCAGGTGTTTTCGAAACGGGCGTAGTAGGCGTCGTGGTACCTCTGGCCGTCTTCGTCGTTCCAGAACCCAAGTGGCTGCGACGGGAAGGCGTTGCAGCACACCAGCTCGCCGCGCTCGTTTTTCAGTGCTTGGCCGTCGTCATTGAATACCTGTACATCCATGCCCAGCCCGGCGCATTGGCATTCGCCGCGCCGAACGGGTAGCAGCGGGTTGCCGAGAATAAAGCAGGAAATAATATCGGTGCCGCCAGAAATTGAGGCCAGGCACAGGTCTTTCTTAATCGCGTCGTAAACGTAATCGAACGATTCAGGCGCCAGCACCGAGCCGGTAGAGCAGAGCGTGCGTAACGAACTCAAATCGAAGTCGTCACCGGGTCGGGCGCCGGCTTTATTTAAGGCGTCGATATATTTCGCTGATGTGCCAAACAGTGTGCAGCGTTCTTCTTCGGCGAACTGCCATAACGAACGCCAATCCGGGTGAAATGGCGAGCCGTCGTACAGCAGTGCAGTGGCTTCGGAGGCGAGCACGCTGGCAAGCCAGTTCCACATCATCCAACCGCAGGTGGTGAAGTAGAACACCCGGTCGTCGCGGCGAATATCGCTATGCAGCTGGTGTTCTTTTAAGTGTTGCAACAACGTGCCGCCAACGCCGTGCACTATGCACTTTGGCTTTCCGGTGGTGCCAGAGGAGTAGAGAATAAATAGCGGGTCGCTAAAGCGCATTGGCTCATAGGTAATTTTGCGGTCAGGCTGTGTGACTAATAAATCGGTAAAACCGCGACCGATCTCTGCAAACTCTGGTTCATCAGCTTCTACATCAATTAAATCAATGCGAACGCAGTGCTGCACCGAAGGCAAACCGACCAGCACCGCCTCCAGCTTTTCGCGCATGGGCTGTGGTTTGCCCGCGTAGCGGTAGCCATTCACGGCAAACAGTATTTTTGGCGCCGTTTGGCTGAAACGCTCCAGCACACTGTCGCTGCCAAAGTCGGGCGAGGTCGAGGTCCAGATACCGCCAACGGCTGCGGTCGCCAACATGGCAATAATGGCTTCGGGGCAGTTCGCCACATAACCGGCCACTACATCGCCGGGTTTTACATCCACCGAACGCAGCCAGTGGCTCAGGCGGGCGACCTTGTCGTACAGTTGGGCATAGCTAAGCCGTGCGGTTGGCTGGTCTTCCAGTCTGAATACTAAGGCATCGGTGTCATCACGGCGGCGCAGTAGGTTTTCGGCGAAGTTGAGCGTTGCATCAGGGAAGAAGGCGGTGCTTTCCATGAGCTCACTATCGAGCATCGTGGTCTCGCCCGGTGAGCCCACCACCCCGCAGAACTCCCACAGCCGGCGCCAGAACGCAGCGGGTTGCTCCACCGACCAGGCGTGTAAATCAGCATAGTTATTGTGGCCCGCTTGCTGCATAAACGCATGCATCTGCGTGGCTTCTGGTTGCGTGGGCTGCCACAAAATGGCGCTGCTGCTGGCTTTGGTCATCGGTCGTCGCTGGATATTTTTTACGGCCAGCAAACTGCGTGGCCCTATATAATGCTGACTATGGAACAAACACTACAAAATCGCACCATTGCGGTGCCCGAAACCCGCCAGCTTGATGTGCTCAGTGGCCTATTGGAGCGTCGGGGTGCTGCGGTACTTCGCTGTCCGTTGGTGGGTATTCACAATGCCCCCAACCCCGCGCCGGTGCTTGAATGGATAGGACAGCTTGGCAACTGCGACGATATGATCTTTCTCACCGGAGAAGGGCTGCGTCGGCTACTAAGCTGCCTACGTGAACATGCGCCGGAAAGTGAGGCTGAGTTTGTTAAAAACCTCGCCGCCACGCGCAAAATCGTTCGTGGGCCAAAACCGAATAAAGCGCTCAAAGAAATCGGCCTGTCAGCTGAAATTACCGCCAGCTCGCCGACCACTGATGGCGTTATAGAGACGCTGAAAAGCCTTGGCGATTTAAGCGGCCGCACTATCGGCGTGCAACTCTACGGCACTTTTGACAACCCACCGCTCATCGAAGCTATTGCCGCAGCAGGTGCTGTGGCAAAACCGGTGTATCCCTACGTTTACGCTGATGAAGCCGAATCAACGGCGGTGGAGTCACTGATTAATAAGGTAATTGCCGGTGAGTTAGACGCTATTACTTTCACCAGTCAGCCGCAAATACGGCGACTGCTGACGGTGGCGAAAAAAAACGGCCAGCAGGAGGAGCTAATCGCCGCATTGAATCAGTCTACCGTCGCTGCCGTAGGGCCAATAATGGCGGCGGCGTTAAAAGAGCGTGGGGTGGACGTGCACGTTGAGCCCGAGGGTAGTTTCTTTATGAAGCCATTAGTACGGGCTTTGGAACAACGGTTCGCATAGTGTCCATTGCTACTATCTGTGGGGCGGGCTTTAGAGGTTGTCGCAAAAGTTAACTCCCGACACAGAGCACCCCATAACCGTTCAGCCTGAGCTGGTCGAAGGCCCGTAGCATGCACTTCGACAAGCTCAGCGCGAACGGTTTTTTTGCGAATTTCGATGTTTACGTGAAAACTGAAGTACTTTAACAACACCTTCTTTAGCTTGCCGTCGTCCAAGCTGGGTAACGCGCCGGCACAGCCTGTCATTGTCCCAGGTCGGCTGAAGCCAACCCTGCAGGGCGAGTGTTCAGGGTTTTCGCTAATCTTTGCCGTAAACGACTAATGTCTTAGCAATCTTGTCGTGCCAGCCTTGTTTGCGGTTATCGAACGCCACCCAAATGATGCCAATGAATAACGGAATTACGGCGACGTAGTAACCAATGTAACGCAGCACCAGTTGGCCCTTAGAGCACTTTTCGCCGGTTTCAGCATCAATAATTTTTACCCCAACGAGCATTTTTCCCGGCGTCGCTGAGCGGTATATCCAAAACACCACTACGGCGATAGCGGGCAGGATATAAGAAATAAGCAGATCCAGTGGCCCTTCCACGAACGCCGTGGAGTCAAAATATTCTTTGCCATAAATCATGAAAATGAGCGGCATCGTAACTGCGATTATCAAAATGCTATTGATAACCGAAGCGCCGGCCCGAATCCAGAATCCGGCAGGTCGGCCACTCGCATGCTGTGGCAGTTCGGTTTCAGCTTGAGGAGCTGCGTAAGGGTTGTGATCCATGGCGGTGCTGGCTGTTAACTAGGGTGCGGCTTACTGTATAGCGGTTAGGGCGTTATCGCTAATGGTCTTGAGCCAGCCGTTATCCAAACCTGGTTCAGAGTAGCTTGGTCGGCCATTGTCGCAGGTGGGCTGAACCCCACCCAACAAAAAGAACGTTACCGCATTTGGCTGCCCTTACTGCCACTGCGGTTAAAACCCGCAGGCTTGGCGGTTCGTTTATCGTCGTCGGCCTGACAGCTTATGCATAGCCGCACTCCTTGAATCGCTTCTTGTCTGGCCAGCGGAATCGCGTCGCCGCATTCCTCGCATTCGCTCAGACTCTTTGTGTTATTTTCGTCGCCCATCCGGCTGCGCGCCAGTGCGACGGCGTCGTTAACGGTGCTGTCGATCTGATCCTGAATGGCTCCGTCTTTTGCCCATCCTCCGGCCATGGTTAACTCCTTGATTAACTTTGTGTTCTGCACTAAGTGATTAATGATAAATCATCGACCGCATTCGCCGCGCCTACCTACGTTGGGCCAACCAGGCATACCTGTCGGTATGTTATGATCGCGCGCCCGATATTTGACCGATTTGTTTATGCGAAGCTCCGCTGCCGTTTTTCTTTGTCGAGTGGTTACCGTTGCTTGCCTGCTGTTTGCAGTGCAGGCGCAGGCTGCACGTAATGTGACGATTGCGGTGGTTACCGATGGTGACTGGGCACGCGTGACGGATTATGTATCGACCACAGAGCGGGAAATTCGCGACCTACTTAGCCCCGAGTTCCGGGTCACGATTGACCGGTCGGCGCAGTTCAGTGGTGACTGGCAGCTGGCAAAAATTCGCAAAGCGTTTGATGCCGCGATGCGTAGCTCAAGGGTGGATATAGTGATTGCCGCCGGGCCGCTGGTGAGTGAGTACGCCGTTCAACAGCAGCGCCTGAGCAAGCCGGTTATTGCACCGGTAATTATAGATACCGATGCTCAGCGCGTACCACGCAAGGGCAGCGGTGATAACCAGACGAGTGGCCGCCGTAACCTGACTTACCTCGATCCCTTCACTAGTCTCGGCCTTGATTTAAAAACCTTCCATAAAACCGTGCCGTTTACTGAATTGGCGGTGGTGGTTGATCGTGAATTTTCGGCTGGTTTGGGCGGGCTGAATAATCGCCTGCTAACCACGGCGGAAGAGTTAGGTGTGGCCCTGAGCATTATTCCGGTGGTTAGCCAGCCCAACGAGGTGTTGAATGCGCTGGACCCTGGCATAGAGGCCGTGATGGTGCTGCCGTTGCTGCGGTTTACTAATGCCTCGATGGGTTTGCTCGCTGATGGTTTGGTCGAGCGTGGTTTGCCGTCGTTTTCGTCGTTCGGCACACTCGACGTGGAGCAAGGTATTTTAATGACCGCAACGCCGGCTACCGACGTAACCCGTATCGCCCGGCGTATTGCCTTAAATGTGCAGCAGATCTTGCTTGGTACACCCGCTTCGCAACTGAAAGTGCAGTTCCGGCTCAATCAGGCACTTACGCTTAATGTCGCGACGGCGGAACGAATTGGCTTCGCGCCCGGTTTTGCGTTGCTGGAAGACGCGAACCTGATTGGCCAGGATCAGCTACCCAACGCACCTTTATTGGAATTAGACGCAGCGATGAGCGAAGCCGTTGCCCGCAACGTGCAGCTTGGCGAGCGAGACGCCCGGGTGAGCATTGCAGCAGCTGACGCCGCACTGGCTAGCGCCCAACGTCGGCCGGCCTTGAATCTGGGATTACGTGGTCGACAGATAGATTCTGATCGTGCTCGTGCCAGCTTTGGTACGCAGCCTGAGAAGCGGCTGGAAGCGGTTATTACGCTGCGTCAGCTGCTCTATAACGAGCAAGCTAATACCAGCGCCGCCAATGCGAAGCAGCTGCAGCTCGCTCGTCGCTTCGACCGCCAAGCGGCGCAGCTTGATGTGGTGGAAAGCACTGCGCTGACCTATTTGAACGTGCTGCGAGCCGAGACGCTGGAACGGGTAGAGCGGGATAATCTGAAAGTGACCAAAGCCAACCTGAAACGCGCTGAGGTGCGCGAGCAAGTTGGGCTTCGAGGTCGGGCGGATGTGCTCCGCTGGCAAACCGCGCTGGCGCAAGATCGTCAGGCTGTGCTGCGGGCTAAAGCCAGTAGCGAGCAAGCCAGAGTGGCATTAAACCAGTTGCTCAACCGGCCACTGAGTCAGGGCTTTTCAACGCTGGCACCGGCACTCGACGACCCCCGGCTATTGGTCGGCAATAGCGAATACCTGGACTACGTTGATAACCGTCGGGATTTTGACCGCTTCCGCCGCTTTATGGCTGCTGAAGCGGTACGCAATGCACCGGAGGTGCAGGCGATTGACGCAGCGCTAAAGGCCGGGCAGCGGAGTTTGATCACGGCCCGCCGCAGTCGGTTCTTACCGCAAGTGGCACTGGAGGCTGAGTATGGCTACCAGTTGTACGAGGGTGGCGAAGGCTCTGATGGCGCGGGTGGTAGTTTCCCCGGATTCCAACCGGCGGACGATGAAAACTGGCAGCTTGGAATTCAGGCTGAGCTGCCGCTGTTTACCGGCGGGCGCCAGCGGGCTCAGGTTGATCAGGCGGTGGCCAATTTGCAACAGCTCAGCCAGCAGCGGCTTGGCTTAAATGAGCAGCTACGGAGTCGCATGCAGAGTGCTTTAATTGCCACCAGCTCTAGTCAGCCAGCCATCCGTTTGGCTCAACAGGCCGCCGAGGCCGCGGGGCAGAACTTAGCCATTGTTACTGATGCTTACAGCCGTGGCGCGGTGCCAATATTTGAGCTGTTGGACGCCCAGAATGCCGCATTGAGCGCTGAGCAATCCGCTGCAAACGCCAATTTTAATTTCTTTGCCGATTTGATTCAGGTGCAACGCGCCTACGGTCGCTTTGATTACTTTATGACGGCCGCCGAGCGTGCCGGTTACTTCACTCGCCTTGAGGCGTGGTTCGCCCGACCACAATCGTGAACCAAAGCCCTACAAAAATTACCGAAACTGATGCCTGAGCCTATGCCCGAACGTATGTCTGAATCTGTGCTAAAAAATAAGATCGGTTATTCCAAACTGTTGCCGCTGATGTTTCTGGTGGGGCTAACCGCCTGCGCCCCCGGCGGTGAAGAACCGGAAGGCGCTGAGCAATCGGCGCCAGCTGAAGCACCACTGCGGCCGGTACGCTATGCGGTGGTGGGCAGCGATAGCGGCAATGCTGAGCGACGCTTTGTGGCGATAGCCGAGGCACCGGTGGAAGGCCGGGTGAGTTTTCGCGCCGGTGGCACGATAGATAAAATTCATGTGCGCTTAGGCGACGCCGTGCAGCGTGGCCAGCTGGTGGCTGAACTCGACGGCGGTGATTACCGGTTGGAAGTTCAGCGCGCCCAGGCTGCGCTGGAGTTGTCGCAGGCTCAGGCCCGTAACGCTACCGCTTCTTATGAGCGCACTCGTTCGCTGTACGAAAACCAAAGCGCGTCGCGAAATGATTTGGATTTAGCCCGCGCCAACAGCGAAAGCTCGGCAGCGCAGGTGCGAGCTAATCGTAAGGCACTGCAGTTGAGTCGTCAGCAGCTGGCCTACACAAAACTAACTAGTGCTTACGACAATTGCCGGGTAGCGGCGATGCTGTCGGAAGTGAACGAAAACGTTCGGGCCGGCGAGCCGATTATGGTGTTTGGCTGCGGTGAGACTCTGGAAGTGGAAGCTCAGGTGCCGGAAAACTTTATTACCACCATTAAGCCCGGTGATCCCGCGCGGCTAATATTTAACGCCTTGCCCGATGAAGTAATGCCTGCGGTGGTGGCCGATGTGGCGGTATCGCCGATTAGCTCGCCGACGTATCCGGTACGCGCCAGAATGACCGTGCGTGACGAGCGCCTGCGGGTCGGAATGGCTGCGGTGCTGGTGCTGAACGATCCCGCTGCGACGACACAGCTTGCTGTGCCAACGGTGGCAGTCGCTGAAGACCGTGAAGGTCGTTTTGTGTGGGTGTTAACCCCGGCGGAAAAAACCGGTGTGGCCACTGCTAATCGTCGGCCCGTCACTATCGGCTCGCCGCTCGGTAAAGGCATTGCCATTACCAGCGGTTTAAGCGATGGCGAGTTAGTAGTAACGGCCGGTGTTAGCCGCATTCGCGAAGGCCAGCAAGTCCGCTTGCTGGCTAACTTGCGTCAGCCACTTTAAGGGCTGTATCGATTATGAATATTACTGCCGCTGCACTTCGCAGCGACCGCGTAACGTGGGTAATAGCCATTGCTGTAATACTGGCAGGCATAGCGGCCTATAAGGCGTTGCCGCGTGCTGAAGACCCTGGTTTTGATTGGCGAATTGCGCAGGTAGTGACTCAGTTTCCTGGTGCCAGCCCGGAGCGGGTAGAGCAGCTTATTACTGACAAGCTGGAAGCCGCGATTCAGGAAATTCCACAGTTGGATTACATCAGTTCGCGTTCGCGGAGTGGTGTGTCGGTGATTAACGTTTTCATTAAAGAAAATGAAACGGTGCTGCGACCGATTTATGACAACCTACGTCGCAAAGTTGAGCGAGTACAACCTCAGTTACCAGAGGGGGCATACCCGTCGCAGGTGAATGACGAATTTGCTGATGTATACGGCGTAGTTATCGCGCTGACCGGCGAAGGGTACGACTATGCCGAGCTAAAAGACGTTGCCGACGAAGTGCGCGACGAATTATTGCTGCTCGAATCCGTTGCGAAAGTCGAGTTGTATGGCGAGCAGCCGGAACAGCTGCATATCGATTACAACAACTCCCGGCTCGCCGAGCTGGGTTTAACGCCGGGCCAACTGGTAGAAGTGCTCAGTAGCCGGAACATTATTGTGCCCGGCGGTTCACTCACCACCGACGATGAACACATTGTGGTGGAGCCGTCGGGCAGCTTTGAATCCGTCGATGATCTGGCTCGTAGCTTGATTCGTTTGCCCGGCGGCGCAGTGGCAGCGTTGGAAGATATTGCGACGGTAACCCGTGGTTATGTCGATCCACCGGCCGCCAAAGCCAGCGCCAATGGCAAGCCGGGGCTGGCATTAGCTTTGGCGCTGCGGGAGGGCGGCAATATTATGCAGCTGGGCGACGAAGTGGAGACTTTGCTCGCTCGTTTACAGCGGGATTACCCCATTGGCGTCGACTTCGAGTTGCTGGCATTCCAGCCACAGGATGTTGCCAGTATTACCGATCGGTTCCGGGCCAACCTGTTTCAGGCGGTGGCGGTGGTATCGCTGGTGATGCTGTTGTTTCTAGGGCTGCGTACCGGTTTTGTAGTGGCAACACTTATCCCGACCAGCCTTGTTTCGGCGATGGTGGTGATGCAGTTTTTGAATATCGGCATCGACCAGGTGTCGCTGGCGGCTCTGATTCTGGCATTAGGAATGCTGGTGGATAACGCCATTGTTGTTATTGAAAACACAATGGTAAATATGCGGGAGGGTAAAAGCCGTTTTCAGGCGGCGGTTGAGTCTGCTAATGAACTGCGAATACCACTATTAACGGCCTCGCTCACCACCGCAGCCGCATTTTTCCCTATCTATTTAGCTGAATCTAAAACCGGTGAATACATGGCACCGCTGTTTTTAGTGGTGACCATAACGCTGCTGTGTAGCTGGGTGATTTCACTGACCTTGCTACCGCTACTGGCGGTAAAGCTACTTAAAGTGAAGCAGGTTGCGAAAGAAAGTGTGACCTTAGGTCAGCGAGTTTATCGGCGCATGTTGTATGCCGCGCTGAAGGTTCGGCTGCTGTTATTGCCCGCCGTGGTGGCGCTGTTTTTGTTTGCGATGCAGGGCTTCGCCTACATCCCAAGCATTTTCTTCCCGGATTCTGATAAGCCGGTATTACGGGCCGAACTTGAACTACCCCCTGGTGCGCCCATGGCCCGGAGTGAAGAGGTGGTTGAGCAGTTTGAAGCATTCATCGCTGCTGAGCTGAGCGATATAGGGCCGCTGCCACAACGTGAGCCAAGCGTGTTCGATAAGCTGGGCGCGGCTGTTATCAAGGCGGTGCCTATGCTGGCTGCGAAAGAGGAGGAGGCTCCTGCAACCCGAGGTGTAGCGAGTTGGATGGCCTACACCGGCAGTAGCGGCCCTCGCTTTGTACTGCAGCATCGTACTGCGCCGCCACGCCGTTACTACTCGTTTATTCAGCTGAATATGAGCGGTGACGATGCCAGCGACGAAGTAATGGAAAAACTACGAACCTTCGCCGCTGAGGGCTTTCCGGATTTACGCTTTAGCGTCAGTCGCATTGAGTTTGGC
>CAJQNE010000032.1 GCA_905479545.1 uncultured Gammaproteobacteria bacterium
CGCTGCTCCAGCGCCGATAATGGTATGAATTTCATCGATAAACAGAATAGAACCCGGCTTATCGTCAATATCCTTGAGCACGGCTTTCAGGCGCTTTTCAAAGTCGCCACGGTACTTCGTACCGGCGACCAGTGAGCCCATGTCCAACGACCACACGACAGAATCTTTCAACACCTCAGGCACCCGGCCCTGAGTAATCAACCATGCCAACCCTTCCGCTAATGCCGTTTTACCTACGCCAGCTTCACCGACATATAACGGGTTATTTTTACGGCGACGGCAAAGCACTTGCACCGTGCGTTCAATTTCGTGATCGCGACCGATTAGCGGGTCAATTTTGCCTTCCAACGCCCGCTGATTAAGGTTTTGCGCGTAGGTTTCCAACGGGCTGCCTTGCGGCTTGCCACCCTCATCGCCCCCTTCGCTGTTATCTGCCAGCTCAGGCGATTCGGTTTCACTGCCATGTGACACATAACTCACCACATCCAGTCGCGTTACTCCGTGCTTATCCAACAGATACGCCGCGTGTGATTCTTCTTCGCTAAAAATTGCTACCAGCACATTCACTGCTTCAACTTCGCTGTTTTCGGACGATTGCACATGGAACACCGCACGCTGCAAAACGCGCGTAAAGCCTAAGGTTGGTGCTACGTCTTCACTGTCATTCGCTGCCCGCAGGGGCGTGTGTTGCTCAATAAACTCGCGCAACTCAGTGCCTAGTGCGTCGATATCGCAATCTAATGCTTTGAGCACGTCGATAACACCGGGGTTCTCCAACATCCGCAGCAACATATGCTCCACGGTAAGGAACTCAAAGCGATTTTCACGCGCTTCGTTAAACGCCGAATTCAGTGTTTTTTCCAGCTCTTTGCTTAACATGCCCATTGGTGGCTCCTTAATGTTCATTCAGCCAAAGCGTCAGTCACCTGCGCCCGGACGTTACTCGCGTTACGATCAGCGGTTAATCGGCTTCCATTGAACACAGCAACGGATGCTGTGCTTCCCGGGCAAAATCATTAACCTGCGCTACCTTAGTTTCGGCAATTTCAGCGGTGTACAAGCCGCATACGCCTCTACCCTTGGTATGCACCTCCAGCATGACTTGCGTGGCCTTGCTGCGGTTCAGCGAGAAAAACCGCTCCAATACCTCAACTACAAACTCCATCGGAGTGTAATCGTCGTTCAGCAACATTACTTTGTACAGTTGCGGCTCTTTAAGTTTCGGGCGCTCGGCTTCTACCGCCAAACCACCGCTGCGGTCGGGCAAGTTATCAGGATTATTAGTCGCATTACGCGTCTGGTTGTTACGTTGCATTTTCTCTGTCAAATCATTCATTCCGGACATTGAACCATTCTAACGTATCAGGACTCTGTAGAGCGTGTGGTGTGAATAGAACGCGACCGTCGGCGCAGGTTGAAGCACCGGCAATCCGGAACGGCGTGGAGCTAAGTGGTTTAGCGGTAGAGCAATAACCCGCGGTTCCGTATAGTTGCCGCACTTTATGCTAAGGCTAACAAGACCTTGGCGCTGATTTTAAATGTGGGTACTCATTTGGCAATTGCAAGCGCAGAAAAATGGCTTGCCAGGGCGAACCGTTGGTTGCCGTGGCTCGCAACATTATTGCT
This sequence comes from uncultured Gammaproteobacteria bacterium, assembly GCA_905479545.1. Lineage (GTDB taxonomy): Bacteria > Pseudomonadota > Gammaproteobacteria > CAJQNE01 > CAJQNE01 > CAJQNE01. Next base: position 1,627 of record CAJQNE010000032.1, read on the forward strand.
GCTTGCGGTTCTTGCAGCGGTGTTAGCTCAGCTCACCTGGCGACTAATTCCAGTGCCTGACGCGGCGGTGTTTCAACCTATCGCGCCACCAACCATTGTCAAAAATAATACTAGCCGCCCACAGGTAGGCACTTCTCAGCGCGGCCCTAACCCCGCAGCGTTAGCACGGCTCCACCTATTCGGCGAAGCTGATGTAAAAGCTGTGGTGCAGGCACCAACACAAAAACAAGAAATCCGCCAAACCAACCTCAAACTCACCCTCACCGGCACTATCGCTCGCGAAGACCCTAAAACGGGCATTGCGCTAATATCGGCAGAACGGGAAAAAGAGAAGCCTTTTCTGGTTGGCGAAGAAGTCAGCGGCAGCACTAAGCTCCATGAAGTGTATGCTGATCGCGTAGTTTTGGATCGCAATGGCAATCTTGAGACGTTGGCCCTGGCCCGTAAAGAAGGCAGCGGCAATAGCAGCAGTAGTTCGTCGTCGACACGTAACAGCAGCCGCTCGTCAACTTCAAGCCGGTCGCTACCGACCTTCGGCGGCACAGCTGCCCGCAGTGCATCCTCAAGCAGCAAAGCCGGCGACAAACTAACCGCTGCGGGTAATCCGGACTACAGAAGTATTCGCGAAGAATTAATTAATGACCCGAATAAAGTCACCGACTACATCCGGGTTCAGCCAGTGCAGAAAGACGGCGCTATTAGTGGCTACCGAATCTACCCTGGCCGCAACCGCGATTTGTTCCGTAAAGCCGGGTTACGCTCAGGCGACCTTATTAAAACCGTTAATGGCCAGTCGGTTCAGGACCCTAACCAGGGGATTTCGATAATTACCGCACTGACTACCGCCGAACGAATTGATCTCACCATTGAACGCCGTGGCCGCCCTAAGCAGCTCAGCGTAAACCTAAACGAATGAAAATTATGATTAGTAAACTGCGGCTTGGCCGCTTCAAAGGATTGAGCCCCGCCGGTTGTGCGCTTTTGCTATTTTCCGTCATTCTGGTTGCGGTTCCCGCTCAGGCACAGAATGTGGTGGTAGCTGAATCCGATGGCAGCGTAACTCTGAACTTCGAAGAAACCGACATCCGCGTGCTGGTTAACACCATCAGTAAAGCGACCGGTACTAATTTTGTCATCGACCCGAGGGTTAAAGGCAAAATCACTGTACTTTCTTCGCGGCCAATGAGCGGTGACCAGCTTTACAGCACATTCCTGTCAATATTGCAGGTACATGGCTACGCAGCGATCCCGAGCGGCAACGTAGTAAAAATCGTTCCGGAAGTTAACGCCAAGCAAGACGGCGGCTCGCTAATCGATAACTTTGTTGCACCGAATGACGACGTTATTACCCGCATCGTGCAAATCGACAATGTTCCGGCAGCTCAACTCGTTCCTATTTTACGACCACTAGTGCCTCAGTACGGCCACTTGGCCGCGTACCCACCGGCTAACACTCTGATTATTTCTGACCGCAAAGCCAATGTAGACCGGCTGATTAAGATCATTCACAAGATAGATCTGAGCGGTGATGAAGAAATTGAACTTGTGCAACTTCAGCACGCTACCGCTACTGACGTCGTCCGGATTCTAACCTCGCTACAACAGACTCCCGGCAATAGCCGTAATAACACCAACAATGCTCTACAGCTGGTCGCGGATGAGCGCACCAACAGTATTTTAATCGGCGCTGACAAAACTGAGCGGCTGCGACTAAAAGCGCTGATTGCCCACTTAGACACCCCCCTCGACGATGATGGCAGCACGCAGGTCATTTATTTGCATTACGCTAAAGCAGAGACGCTCGCCCCTATTTTGGCCGGCTTCGCTACTGCTGGCACAGCCGGTGGCGGCGCGCCCGCCGCAGCCGGTGCACCCGCAAATCGCGGCGGAGTCAACATTCAACCAGATGCGGATACCAACGCACTCGTCATTACCGCACCGCCAAAAATATTGCGCGAAATACGCTCGGTCATCAAACAGCTTGATATCCGCCGCGCGCAGGTTCTGGTAGAAGCTGTAGTGGCGGAAGTTTCCAGCGAACGTTCAGCAGAAATCGGCGTGCAATGGGCAGCACTCAGCGCTGCCGGTGGTGGCGCCACCAATTTCGGCGGCAGCAGCGGCGGCAGTCTGGCCGAAGTTGGTGCGCTGCTACTCGGTGGCACTGGCGCTATTAGCGGCACGGGACTTGCTGGCGCTATTGGCACCGGCGCCACGTTTGCTGCTGGCGATTTCAGCGGCAATTCCGGCGTAGCCGCGCTGGTTCGTGCGCTAGCCGGTGACGGCAACACCAATATCCTCTCAACACCTACCATCGTGACAATGGACAACGAAGAAGCTGAAATTTCGATTGGTCAGGAAGTGCCGTTCCTGACGGGTAGCTTTAGCAGCACGGGCAGCACTGCCGGCTCAGTCAACCCGTTTCAAACAATTGATCGCCGTGATGTTGGCCTGACATTGAATATCACTCCACAAATTAACGAGGGCGATACCGTTAATCTAAAAATTCTTCAGGAAGTTTCGAACGTGCAATCGGGTTCAGCCGGTGGCGCTGACCTGATTACCAGCAAACGCACGATCTCAACCACGGTAACGGCCGAAGACCGGCAGATGATTGTGCTCGGTGGACTGATCGACAATAACCTGCGGGAAAGCACTCAGAAGGTGCCGGTTCTCGGCGACATCCCCCTCGTCGGTAACTTGTTTAAATACCGGACTGCCAGCCGCAGCAAGAGCAACTTGATGGTGTTTATCAAACCCACCATTCTGCGCGATGGTATTGCCAGCTCGGCTTATACCAATGCCAAATACAACTTCATTCGCACTCGCCAGCTTGAGCAAAAGCGTGAGGTGCCGTTGCTTCCTAACGAGAACCGCCCGCTGCTCCTGCGGCTCGACCAACTAGAAGGCCGGACGATTGAAGCGACACCAAATTCACCGGTTATCGGCAGTATGACGATGGCCATGACGCCAGGCAGCGCCCGGGCGGCAGAGGCTCAACAGCAACCGGCCAACAATTACCGCAGCGGCTCAACCCAATCACGCCCGGCTCTGCAAACCGATGACGGCCTGGGCTACACCGTAGAAGAGTATCAGCAGCTTTATAACCAAGCCCCGCCGCCCATAGCTGGCTCGTACCCAGGCACCACGCCACAAAACTACTCAAACAATAGCTATTCGACATCTCAGCAAACCCAGCCTGCGCCTGCTTACGTCGCGCCGACCTATGTAGCTCCAAAAACAGCAACCATCGACTTAACCCCGCTGGCTAAGCCGCAGACATCACCGGTGCAAATCAACGTGCCCGCTGATGCAATGTGGGTAGAAGATCAGGCCGAGAACGTTGAGTCTGTTGAAGAGCCAAGCCGTTTCCGGATTAACCAACGAAGCGGAAGAGCTGGCGGCTTTGGCAGCCGACGCTAAGGTCTGGTCATGATCGAGCAATTCAGTTTCGCTTTTGCTAAACGTCACGGTGTTTTAGTAAACGCCCGTCACCCCGATTTCGCAGAGCTGCTGTGCCGGTCCGACGTGCAGCCGCATGCCCTACTGGAAGCGAGGCGCGCCTTGGGTACGCCGATAAAACTCAAGCAACTGGAAGCGGGCAGCTTCGACGGCGAGCTACAACGGCTGTTTGAAGGCGGCAACAACGCAATGCAAATGGTTGAAGGCATGGGTGAAGACGGCGACCTGTCGTCAGTTGCCGACTCCCTACCTGAACCCGAAGACCTGCTGGAGACTGACGATGACGCGCCGATAATACGGCTCATCAACGCACTCCTTACCCAAGCGATCAAAGACGGCGCCTCGGATATTCATATTGAGCCATTTGAAAACCGACTGGCGGTCCGCTATCGCGTCGACGGCGTACTCCGCGAGGCTCTGAACTCCAAGCACATGGTCGCGCCGCTGGTAGTGTCACGCATAAAGGTAATGGCCAAGCTTGATATTGCTGAAAAGCGGGTGCCTCAGGACGGTCGTATATCAGTGCGCATTGCTGGCCGGGCTGTCGACGTCCGGGTATCCACTCTGCCCTCAAGCCACGGCGAACGGGTAGTAATGCGGCTTCTGGACAAACAAGCCGGGCGGCTCGATTTACGCCACCTGGGCATGTCGCAGCAGTGCTACGAAGGCATGGCTCGCACCATCGCCAAACCGCATGGAATTATTCTGGTTACCGGCCCTACCGGTTCTGGTAAAACCACCACGCTATACGCAGCACTGACTCAGCTGAACGACCGCAAACGCAACATCATGACGGTCGAAGACCCGATTGAATATGATCTCGACGGCGTTGGCCAAACTCAGGTCAACACCAAGGCCGACATGACTTTTGCCAGGGGCCTACGGGCCATCTTGCGGCAGGATCCCGACGTGGTAATGATCGGTGAGATTCGTGACCTCGAAACTGCACAGATTGCCGTGCAAGCCTCGCTAACCGGTCACCTGGTGCTCTCAACGCTGCACACCAATACGGCCATTGGTGCCATTACGCGCTTACGTGACATGGGCGTTGAACCGTTCCTATTGTCATCCAGCCTCATCGGCTTGGTTGCGCAGCGACTCGTGCGAACTCTGGACGATGCCAAGAGCGAAGCATACCCGGCTTCTGAGCGTGAAAAGCGCGCGCTAGGCCTGAATCTGAACTCCGAAACCACTCTGCACCGCCCACCGCAGGACGGCCCCGAAGGCGCAGGTTACAAAGGCCGTACTGGTATTTATGAATTAGTTGAAATCGATGAGCCACTGCGCACGCTTATTC
>CAJQNE010000033.1 GCA_905479545.1 uncultured Gammaproteobacteria bacterium
TCGCCTTTTTCGTCGGTAATGGCAGTACCCAGAACAGCATCACTGCCTAGCTCGGTTGCCGTTACATCAGCATTAACGATAATGCCTTTAGACGCGGTGCCATCAATGCCTGCGAAGCGACCGCCACTATCGCCTCCGCTCTGGCCATCACTATCACCACACGCCCCCAGCGTTGCCGCAGTGACAATTGCGGTTGCCAACATGCAACTTTTACGATTTTTTGAGTTCATTTGTCTTCCCCTGAAGTTAACCACTATTGGTTATTGCCAGTGTGGTCAGGGATGAAGAACCGCGCATCCCCCAGATGGGGTACGGTTTTAGCGTTGGTTATAGAACGCCAATTACTAGCTGGCTTAACGCGGATTTTATCGACGGTGCTCGAAAGCACCGACATAATTCGCGAAAAAAGCCAGCCCGAATAAATCCATCCGGGCTGGCCAACTCACCTTTAATATCGATTCTCAATCACTGAGAGTCGAGGCGATTAACTATAGAAATTTATAACTAAGACCAAATGACAGCACCGGATACATATCGATGTCATCGGCATCATCTTGTAGTTCATCACGTTCCCGCTCTACTTCCGCATTACAGCGAGCGTCTGCACGACAGGAATCGGACGGATTGATACTCACATCCACATCCTGAAACACGACGCCCAGGTCAAAGGCAAAAGCCCAGCGTCCGATGCTATGTACCGCGTTACCCCAGCCAATACCAAGATAAGGTTGTGTGCCGCCCAAATCGACTTTTAGCTTAGTGGTACCGAGAGTATCGCTATCGAAGCTTTCGTCGCCAAACTCACAGGTAGCGTCGCTGCAACGAGCATTGGCCGAAATTTCACTACTGTTTACGACCAGACCAGCAGTTGCCCGAAAGCCACCTTTAAAGGGATGGAAGTCGATTAGCAGTGGCAAGCTACGGAGTTTTAAATCACCGTCGTATTCCAGATCGCCGTCGCCGTTGTCACCGCCATCATCATCGTCTGCTTCGGCTTCATAGTTATAACTAAAGGAGTTAAACCCGGCTCTGAAGTTTAGCCGGTCCTGAATCAGTTGAGTTGTCAGCTCCACGCCCAAGCCCAACGTACCGACGCGAGCGCTGACACCAAGGTGCCTGCTACTCCAGTAGTTGCCGGTAGCTTGCTCACCTGAGGCACGGGCCGTTTGGCTGTCGACCGGTTCGTAGGGTGGCTCATAAGCCGATTCGTATGCCGGTGCGGTTTGTTCTGCCGGATAACCCGTTGTTCCAGGCTGCGACCGCACAGGCGACGTTGGCTGCGGGTATTGTGACTGAGTACCCGGCTGCTGTGCCGGGTAAGGCGGTGGCGGATCAAAACGCTTTTTAGCGCCTGATGGGCCCTGAGCGACCGCCATACTGCCAATCAGCAGCGTCGACATAAACCCGCCCCATGCGAGCAGTTTTGTATTATTAGTTTTCATGGTTTTCCCTCAATTATTTAGTAATAGCTTGGTGCTTCGGTAACTAGTAATTCAGCTGCGAAACACAGGTAAACAGCAACGTCGCGATAATCATTAACGGAATTAGTAAGCGAAGTTGCATATGAAGTGCTCCTTGTTATATTTAGCGTTGTCTGAATTCTGCAAACGCTGTTGAAAGTGGCCGCTGCTGAAATGCCGGGAGCAATACCAGCAGCGACCTGCTCACCAACCCGCTTCTTCCTGATACAAGTTGATAAACTCGGTGGCCCTACCTCACGCGATCGAAGCTCACGTCAAACTCTTCAGCGTCGGCAGAATCATCGTCGAGAATAGTTAGCGTAAGCACGTCGCTACTTACCGCAAACTCAGTAGGCGCAATCCAATCGTTCGTCAGTGAACGGCCGCTAGTATCAACCGTTGCGGTGTGTTCAATGACATCGGCTGATGTTGTGAAACTACCGAACTCGATGCCGATTTCGTTGATTGATTGGAATGGCTGAATCGCCAGGTACCGTTCACTAGAGAGGTAACAAAACATCACCTCATCATCATCGTCTTCGGGGGCCTGAATATCCCAGCAACCCGGTAATGAACCAGTGGCGCTGGCTACACGAGTAAACTCAAAATCACCTTCGCCTTCGATAGTCAGTGTCAACGTGTCACCCACCACGGTGATTGGGAAGCCGCTGCTGCGTTGGCCCTCGACAAACGAGACCAGTCCTGAGTCGCCGTTTTGGTCCACCAGCCCGGTAACGTTTAGCTTGCTATTACTCACAGAGAACGCGCCAAACTCGAACCCAGTGCCGTTGTTCGGATCATCAATATCAACTTCGTGGTACTCGTTATCTGCGCCAAAAACCAAGAATGAATCTACAGCCAGATCACTGGCACCGGCTGGTTTGCCAGTCAGTTCCCAACCACCATTCAGAGCCGCACGTAGCGCCGCATCTGCGGCGCTAACAGCCACTTTATCGGTCGGTGTGCCGTAGATAAGCATCGCGCTGGCCGCACTACCCTCTGCGTTTTCGGTGATCAACTGGCCCACAAATACCGTGCCCGTAGCATCAACAAAGCCATTGATACGCACGATGCCTCCGCCGATAACAACTTCACCGCGAATACGACCATTACTGGTCACGGTAATCGGCATACTGTTAATTCCCGTCGATTCAGTGCTACGGCGTGGCGCTCCGCGATCACTGCCGGCAAGACCTAACTGCGTGATTACATCGGTGCGCACTCCGCCAAGGTTCAACGTTAGCTGCGAATCCGCTTGACTGAATGACAGTGTCGCTGCCCGGAAATCACTAAACGACTGCAAACCAAAGTCGCCGAATGCCATGCCGACGCCCTGAAGGTTAAAGTTTTTACCATCAAGAGCCGGAGTCGTCGTCGGTAAACGAGCGCTGAAGTTCAGCGCGGCAGAGTTACCGCCTCTGTCATTAATGTCACTGGTTAGCGTGACAAAGAAGTCACCATCGGCAGATCCCCGTCCGCGACGAAGCAGGTCACCATCAGGGGTCTCCTCGAATACCTGCAACTTACCGGTAGACTCGACATTACGGAATGACAGCTGGGCGTTAGGGTCTTGATTGTTCTCAACCGCAACGGTCGGAATGCCGCTAGTAGTGTCACGGGTAATACAATAGTCGTCTTCAAAAGACTCACTACCGGTGCCTGAACTCAGGGTGTACTGCGAAGCTTCAACGCAAAATTCAGCTCGACCAGACTCCAGGCTAATAAACATATCCAGCGTGCCGTATTGGCCGGTGAACTCGCTTACCTGCAGCCCCGTGGGACGTTTCACGTAAAAGTTTGGCTCCGAGAAAAACTCGAAACTGCGTGGCTCGTTAAGATTCAAACCATCGGGTACGTCGTCGCCGTTTGCATCCTCGGTTAGGTATTCGGTGACCCGTCGGCGATAGGTTTCCAGCAGCACGTTGTTGTTTGCAGCCGCGTGCAAGGTGGTAGCAGGAGCAGACTCAATGCTGCCAATTGACTCGCCGCTGCTGTTTTCTGCACCGGCAGGTGGCAGATCCTGCTCGGTGCTACCATCAACCACAATTGAGCCATCGGTAAGCACACGAACGGGCAATACATCGGTACCGTCAAAGCCAAAGGTGTTGCCAAATGCAAATGTTCGATTAAATAGTTCGAATTGCCCGCCCTGCGAGCCATTGTCATCGACGAATAGTTCCGCACCGTTATTGCCATCGCTCCGGAGGGTCAAATTAAAGTCGCTGAATGCGACATCAATTGAACCATTAGGAAACGGTCTGGCATTTGGGTCATCGCCGCCATCAAAGCCTTGCATTCCTAATTCAATCAGACTGCCATCGTAGACAGCAAATGCGAACGCTGGATTCTGTGCGGTCTCGTCAACACTGTCTTCAGCATCGGAAACTGCTGCGGTAATGTTCTCACCGGCAATTTCACTGAGCACCGCAATAATATCTTCAATCGTTTCAGTACGATTACCGGGGATGGTAACGGCGTTTACCTGATCCAGAAGCGCGCGTACTTCATCCAAGGATATATTGCTGTAATCACGCTCACTCCCGGGCGTGCCGACTAATTGGCTGGTAAGGAATTCTGTAACCGGCGTAATATCGATATTCCGCTGCACCAGCGGCACCCGCAATGGCATATTCAACGCATCCCTTGCGAGGATAATACAGTCAGGAGCGATGTCTTCACCGGGAGGCAAAACCACTTGGTATCGACCGTCACCCAACGGCGTAACGTC
>CAJQNE010000034.1 GCA_905479545.1 uncultured Gammaproteobacteria bacterium
CGGCGGTACTTCGGCAACGTGCAGCAAGCTCGCCATTACGGGTAAATGCTCAGCCTGAATAAGGGTTACCTGCCGGGTACCGCTGCGACCAGCGTAGCGATCACCCTCCAGACCGAAGTCGGTGTTCAACCGCGCCTGCCCGACCTCCAACATTGCCTCGCGCCTCGCCGGTCGTAAACCTAGCCACTCCAGCCGCCCTTGCTGCGGCAGCGTCGCCATTAGCTCATGCAACGAAGCGGCCATTACGCTTCTGCCAGATAGTTATTCTTAACCTTTACGTAGTTTGCCGCCGAATAGCTCAGCATTTCCCGCTCAGAATCACTTAAAGGACGAGCTTCACGAGCCGGATTGCCGCGATACAAATAACCACTCTTTAGCTGCTTACCCGGTGTTACCACCGCCCCGGCCGCCAGCAATACCTCATCCTCAATTACCGCACCGTCCATCACGATGGAACCCATGCCAATTAAACAGCGGTTGCCGATAGTGCAGGCATGCAGAATTACTTTATGCCCGACCGTAACATCATCACCGATAAGCAGTGGCAACCCGCCCGGCGAATACGGCCCGTCATGGGTTACGTGCAACACGGAGCCGTCCTGAATATTACTGCGGTGGCCGATACGAATATGATGCACATCGCCGCGCGCAGCTACCAGCGGCCAAATAGATACATCGTCGCCAGTGACTAGGTCGCCGAACAGAACTGCTGTTTCGTCAACGTAGCAGCGCTCGCCAAATTGGGGGGATTTTCCTTGATAAGGTTTAATCATCTGAAACCAACATCCTGAGAATTTGCTAAGTATGCCGCATAAAAAAAACCGCTGGCAAAACCAGCGGTTTTCTTCGTTAGCCAGTACTGACTAGTGCACTGTCGCCGCACCCTTGGGGCCGAGGAAGTACCACAAAATCAGACCAATTAATGGCAACAGTACAATCACCACTACCCAGAGGATTTTCGTACCGGTATCAGCGCCTGACTGCAGCACTTTAATGATTGCCTAAATATCGAGCACCAACAGCACAATGCCAAAAATAAACTCCATTGTTATCTCCTAACTCTCATTACCATTATCGCCCCCGGCCAGCGACAGTGGTTCTTTAAACGTAAGCGTTCGGTAGGGGAACGGTATTTCGATGCCGGCGCTGTCTAACGCCGCTTTAATATTGGTGACCACTTCAGCACGCGATTTACGCACTGCCAGCGGCGTAGGTTCAGACCACCAGCAGACTTCGATATCAATGCTGCTGGCACCAAAGGCAAACGGGTAAATTTCGACCGGATTTTGCTTAAGTACAGTAGAACCATTCTCTACCGCCTGTTGAATCACTGTTACTGCCGCTTCGACATCTTCGCCATAGGCGACACCTACTTCAATTCGGTTTCGGCGAAGTGGCCGATCGGTTAGCACCTCAACGGCATTTTTAAATAGGGTCGCGTTTGGCATAACAATAAGTTCACCGCTGGTGAGGCGAATTTTCGTCATTCGCACGGTCACATCTTCAACCCGACCCATCACGCCTTCACACTCAATAAAGTCACCATTTTCAAATGGAAACTTCCACAGAATTAACATGCCGGCAAAAAAGTTCTCGAATATATCCTTAAATGCCAGACCAACCGCAACAGAGATAAGCCCCAAACCACCTAATGCTTTTGATGGCGTTAAACCGGGGAACATCACCATCGCCGCAAGCAACAGACCAATCACCCAGACGGCCATAGTGGCAAGCCGGGACAGTAAGTCGCTCAGTGATTGACGGGTTTTAGTTCGCTTTGCACCCTTTCTGACAACCTTTCCAACGAGAGACGCAATCGCCCACGTCAGCAACACCACTAACATGCCCAAAACGATGTAAGGGAGCCGTTCGACAAACGAACTCCAGATACCAAAAAGCGACTCGAGCATGCTCAAGCTAATATCCTGCCAGCTATCCATACTCTCAGGCAGCGCTTCGTCAACAACGTCAGCAAAACTGCCGTTGTCCAGAGCTTGGGGATTCGCCGTATTGATGCTCTCTGCTTCAGTAGCCATTAGGTTATGTTGCCCAGAAAAACTTGTAGGGAAAAACGCGGATCAAGCTCAACGATGCAACCGCTGACAAGCAACCGCCGAACTTAGGGTCAAACCACTACAACATTCACCAGCTGTAGCCTGCTAAGTTCAGCACGCTGCCAGTCAGATCAGGTTGCGTCGTCTATTTCGTCCTGAACTTCTTCAACGCCTTCATCGATTGACTCACCCATCTTCTCCATCGGGCCTTTTTCTTCCGCACAGCCAGCAACGCCCGCTCCAAGCACCAGAACGTTCGCGAAAATAAATGCTGAGACTAATTTTTTCATCGTTTAAAACTCCGTTTCAATTATCAACAAGCTAACACAAGCAGAACTCATGCCAATGCCGATTACTCTATTAAAAACAAAGTTTTATCTCGCAGAAAAACACTACCACCAGGCAGTTCTGAAGGTAATTTTGTGCACTGCGGGAAATTTTTGCCGGTATTGCTGCGAGCAGCCCCAAAGAGAGCTGCGATAGCCGGTTACGCTGCCTGTACAGGTATAGCGTTAGCGCTGCGGGTGATGTCGTTGTGCTCGTTCAGATAAACCAAGCTGGGCTTATAGACCTGTGCTTCGGCAGCACTCAGTTGGCCATAGGCGCAAATAATAATCCGGTCGCCTGGCGCCGCACGGTGCGCGGCGGCACCATTAACAGAAATAATTCTGGAACCGGCTTCAGCACGAATGGCGTAGGTAGAGAAACGCTCACCATTCGTGACGTTGTAAATCTCAATTTGCTCGTATTCCAACATGCCTGCGGCATTCAGCAAATCGCTGTCTATAGCGCATGAGCCTTCGTAATCCACTTCCGCATGGGTTACACAGGCACGGTGCAGCTTGCACTTGAGCAGGGATAGTTGCATTGAAAATCTCCGAAACACCATTCTGTAACCAACGATTTTATAGACCGGTTACAACTGTTTTTCACTGTTTTGATACGTTTATTAACCACCCGCTTTAAAAGCGGAGCGGCAGTCTACTGCAATATTGCTGGCTGGCTCAAGCGCCGATGACGACAAAATTTTCGGCCAACTGGGTTCTGAGCAATCAGCTGAGCTTAACCACCAGGTTGTCGATTAGGCGTGCAGCACCTAAATAACCTGCGCCCAAAATCACCAGCTCATCGTCTTTGGCCGTCGGCTTACCCAAGTCCGCAGCGCTGCGAATCTCAAAATAGTCTGGTTTCCAGCCATTGGCGGTTAGTTTATCGCTCATCTGCTGCTCGAGCTCCAAGTAGTCGGTATCGCCTTTCTGCAGCGCTGTTGCCGTTTCTTGCAGCAACATTTGCAGCCGCGGCGCTTCTAGCTTTTCGTTAGCTGTGAGGTAACGGTTACGGCTACTCATCGCCAGGCCGCTTACTTCCCGAACGGTCGGTTCGCCGACCACTTCGATGGGAAAACATAGGTCACGTGCCAGTCGCTTAATGACCAGCAGC
>CAJQNE010000035.1 GCA_905479545.1 uncultured Gammaproteobacteria bacterium
CACTCATGACTTCCCACCGTTGTTATCGCGCTGGAACAACTTGTTTACCCTAAGCCGGGAAAACAGTGGGAGCTGTTCTCTGGCATGTAGCAGGCTTTGTTTGAAAGCATTATGGCGCGATGCCAGCGCACCGCGCATTTCCAATCGTAACGCCTCAATGTCAGCGCTATCAATCTTGTGCATAAATTCCAGGTCGGTGGCGCGCACTTTTAAGGTGCGCGCCAAGAACCGAATTTCCGACGACTGAGTAGCAGCTTTGCCCGTTGGGTTTTCGCTGTCTGTCATTGTGGTCTCTTTACTCATGGAAAGGGCGGGTTAGGCGCCGATTAGGCTCTGTCCGCAGCAGCGTAGCACTTGGCCGGTTACACCACCCGAAGCCGGGCCGGAGAAAAAGCTGATGACTTCGGCTACATCACGCGGCAAGCCGCCTTGTGATAGCGAGTTTAGTCGCCGGCCTGCTTCCCGAATGCCGAAGGGGATTTGCGCGGTCATTTGGGTTTCAATAAAGCCTGGTGCAACCGCGTTCACGGTGATGCCTTTACTGGCGGTTTCTACAGCGGTGGCATTCACATAGCCAATGACGCCTGCTTTTGAGGCGCCATAGTTGGTTTGGCCCATATTGCCAGCGATGCCACTGATAGAGGCTACGCCTAAAATGCGGCCGTTAGCGTTAATAACGTTGTTGGCCAATAAATGCTCGTTGATGCGCTCGATAGACATCAGGTTAATGTTCATTACCATGTCCCAAAGCTGAGGCTTCATCCGTGCCAACGTTTTGTCGCGGGTAACACCGGCGTTATGGACGATAATGTCGACGCCGCCAAAGTTAGCTTGAAGCGCCTTGGCGATGGTCGGTGGTGCATCGGCGTCGGTGATGTCTTCGGTGAGCGCAACGCCACCAATTTCGGCGGCAACCTTATCGAGATCTTCTTTCGCCGGCGGAATATCCAACACCATTACCGTTGCACCGTCACGGGCTAACGTCTGCGCAATCGATTTGCCAATGCCGCGTGCTGCACCGGTGACCAAAGCAGTTTTACCTGCTAGAGGCTTGTTCCAGTCAACTTTGCCTGCGCTTTTTTTACCTTTGGTTATGCGCAAAACCTGACCCGACACATAGGCGGACCTTGGTGACAGGAAGAAACGGAGCGGCCCTTCGAGCTCGCCCTCTGCGCCTTTAGCAACATAAAGGAGTTGGCAGATAGTGCCTTTTTTACCCAGCTCTTTAGCCACGCTGCGGCTAAAGCCTTCTAAAGCTCGTTGTGCCGCGCGAGCACTACTGTTACCCGCGTCCTCAGGTGGTCGGCCAATAATTACGATTCGACCGTTGCGGGCGACGCGACGCATTAGTGGGTTGAAGAAGTCGTACAAGCCGCGTAGATCACTCGTGTCAGTGAATTCAGAAGCATCGAATATCAGCGCTTTGGTTTTTTCGCCGTTTTCGTCGGGGCTCAGGCCTGTCACGGACTTGCCAGCGGCGCCGTTTACGGCCTGTGCGCCGTAAGTGTTCGGCGCGCTCCGTAGTTTACCACCACAGGCTTCAGCAACAGCGACAGCGGCTTTTAATACTGCGCCGTTCTTCATGCCGCCAATCGTGACCAGTCCACTCAGGGGCTGGGCAGCGTTAGTAGGGTCGCGTTCCAGGCGAGGAGGGGAAGGGAGGTTCAGCGCGCCAATAATGCGTTGGCCGGCGTTTGATTGGGCAAATTCTGTATAGCGATCCATGAGCGTATCCGTAGCGTTATGGGGTGTTTAATGATTTATTTTAGTTGCACGCGCTCGCCGGTGGCCAGCGCTATGGGCGGCGATTAAAGCGGTTGCGCGCCACGCTGGCAAGTTTGAGGTAAAACTATTGTTCCTCATAGCGCCTTTGTAGAGGCTTGGCGCGGGTGCTTTTTAAGCGGGGAATGATTGGGGTAATTGCGGCCAATAATCCTTAGATGTCCCGTGTGAGTTGTTGTTGTCGGCTGAAAGCCAAGGGCTGAAAATGCTGTGCTGCAACATTATTGCCTGCAAAACTTTAATAAAGTACTTGCTCAAATAATTGAACGGCGAAGTGCTAGACAAACCGGTAATCAGCTGGCTATGCTGACGCTCCTCGCAATTCGGGCGACAAAGATTTAACGGCGTCGGATTGCAGAACATAATAATAAATAGCGGTGTTTTTCTGCCGTGCTATGAAACCATTTTGCGCTGTTTGAACTTGGGTGCTTTGGTCATAGTGATAGAAAAAATATAGAACTAATTTATGACGGCGCAGTCTGAGTTTGTGCGACGTCACTACATTTGCTCTGTTGATGGTGCGCTGGGGAAAGTTGATTAAGTTCCCTGGAATGCAACAGCAGCAGAGTAAACCTCTGGTTTGTTCGGGCGTCGAATTCGGATGAACCGACCTTTGTGTTTAGCGATTAAGGAGGAGCTTAGGATGCTTAAGAAAGCAGCTCTATCTCTATCAGTACTGGCTCTGGCCACTGCTGCACCGGCTGTAATGGCCAAAGTATCAGCCGATGAGGCTGCAAAACTTGGCGTAAAAGGCCAGTTAACCCCTACTGGCGGTAACTGGAACGCCAACTCTGACGGCACCATTCCTGAGTGGGTAGGCGATTCGGTATTTACCGATGAGCAAAAGAAAATGA
>CAJQNE010000036.1 GCA_905479545.1 uncultured Gammaproteobacteria bacterium
AGCATACCCACCAGTTCGCGGTTCAGTGCTTCATGCACCAGCACATCAGCGCCATTAGCAAATTTCGTTACGTTGTCCGACCGAATCGTGTCTCCTGAGATCACAACGCTGCGGCCTTTGTAGTCGAAACGGTAACCCACAGCAGGGGAGATAGGTGCGTGGCTGACGCTGAAAGCGGTTACTTTCACGCCGTTTTTGTTTAGTACAATGACTGAATCGCCTTCAGTAGGTGTATCGAAGGGCAGTGCTTTCATTCCCGCTCCATTGCGTTGCACCGTGGCGTCGCCGTGGTGGGCGGTGCGGTAGCCAACATCCAGGCTGTAAGCAGTATTAAAACCGGCCACAACTTTTTTGATACCGACAGGGCCATGAACGGACAGCGGAGTGTCGTGATGGCCAGCGGCCCAACGAATGGTCGAGAGTTCGCCGATGCCGTCGATGTGGTCAGAATGGAAGTGGGTAATAAAGAGCTGATCAACCCGACCGACGGGGATACCCATTAGACCGAAGTTCTTTACGCTGCCGGAACCGGTATCAACCACCATTACCTTTTTACCTGCCACCACAATGGTGCAGGGGCCAGAACGCTTCGGGTCGGGCATTGGTGAACCGGCGCCGCAGAGGATAACGTGCAAGCCGTCTGGCAATTCATTGAGCGTTTTGCCCGCCATGCGTTCGGTGGCAAATTTTGTTATGCCCATCGTCAGCAGTTTTTCGCCGAATAGCGCGACTGAACCAACGCCAATGGCGATGAAAGTTAGTAACCCAAGCAGCGGCTTTCTCATTACACTTCCTTAAAATTTCTTGATGCACTTATCAAGCTGCGGGCTGACTTGGTTCAAAGCCCAGCCATGCCCGGATGTGTTCGATACACCAATCTGGTCGCTCATGAATAATCCAGTGGCCACAGTCGTCACGTGTTTTGATGGCCAGGTCTGGGACGAAATGATCTAAATTCTCGATACAGCCGGGTAGCAGTGCGTGGTCTTGCAGACCCCATAACACTAATGTTGGTACCTTTACTTGTAACGATGAGGGGTCGTAAGGCGAGGGTTTTTCAGCAGCTGCGCCTTTCTGCGTCGGTGCCTTAATCTTCATCGCCCGATACCAGTTAATCATTCCATCAGCGGCACCGGGTTGTGCATAGGCTTGCAGGAATTGCTCTCTGTCTTGTTCCGTAAGGAGGCCACTCTGGTAGCTCGGGTAAAGTGCTTTCCAGAAACCGGCATAGTTATTCTGAGAGTATTCTTCTGCAACACCGCCTTGTTGCATCCTGTTGATGTAAAGGCTGGCCTCTACCTGTTTCGGGTTATTCTGAAGTTCTCGTTGCATCACTGCCGGGTGTACACCGTTGATGATGACTAATTTCTCGAGCAGTTCGGGCCGTTTTATCGCCAGGCCCCAGGCAATGGCAGCTCCCCAGTCGTGAGCCACTAAGGTGAATTTTTCGCCGTTTGAGAAAGTAGCTGCCAGCTGTATGGCGTCCTCAATGATCAACTTGGCTTCATAGTCGGCTACTTCGGCAGGTTTTTCTGAAAGGTTATATCCTCGTTGATCGGGCGCGACACAGTGGTAGTGATCTGCAAACGCGGGTAAGAAGTCTTTCCACGCGTACCAGAATTCCGGGAAGCCGTGGAGGAAAAACATAAGTGGTTTCCCCCGATCGCCCGCCTCAGCATAGTGAAAGCGAAGACCGTTGGCGGATATATAGCGGTGGCGAATCAAGTGTGGAACTCCTGTTTCTCCGTGGCGGCAGAGCTGTTAAAAATACGCTGGCTATAGAAGCCATGAGATAGCATGACTGGTGAGGTTAGGCAGTCCAGATGTATTCGGATCAAAGCTTCTGTACCTCGTACCAAATCGGCGAAGCCCAGGCCCGTTCTTCGATCGGTGTGAAACGTTTTTCACCGCTGAACACGCCGTTAGTTTCGGTAATTTCGCAGCAGCCTTCATATCCTTGCTGGCCGGAGCTTGCTGGGAATACTCCGTTGCTCGGGTCGAGGTCGCCGCAGTTGACGGTTATAGAATTACCGTTAGCGTCTTCGGCATTCACATTGCAAAGGTAATCAGACCAGCGACAGGACGGTACTTCAATGCCGCGGGCGTACCACATGGCGTCTTTGTCGGCGTTAAAATCGGGATCGCGCCAGGTAGTGCACAGTGTGGCCGGGTGGTTATCGACTGCCACGGCGCAAGTTTCTGACGACGGTGGGTTCACCGGGCTGCTGGTAGCGGCGATGCTCGAATACACCCGGTTTTTCGCAGCTTCTGTGTCATCAATATAGGCTTTAATCATGTCAAGCTGTTGTAGTGGGTTGCCGTCGGGGTCCTGAATGACATAGGCGGCGAAATAGGGTGCGCCCGCACCGCTTGGCTGCGGTGGTAAGTCGCTACCCATAGCCACGCCATTGCTAACAACCTGGCCCGCGATAAGATCTCGGCCTGACGCGAGTTGATCGCAAATATCGTTCGGTAGCGGGTCCCAGGACGCCACTGTGCGGATACGAATGCGTGGGCCGGAAGTACCAAAGCTCTCGCCGCTGTGCAGACCATCCCAGATTGCGTCGCGGGTGTTTTCTTCCACCCAAAGCCCGGCTACGCCGCCGGGGTTTAGCGGTCGGGCGAAATCGAGGAAGTTACGATTGGTGCAATTATTCGGGTCGTTGGGGTCTTCGCCGTCGGCAAGGTTGTCGCAGTTCCATAAGCCAAGCAATTCGCGTGGGTCGTCATCCAGTACGCCGCCGTGGCCGATAAAGTTGTTTTCCTTGGCGTTACCGGAGTCGCCATTGTGGGTGTCGAGTGCGGCGGTAATATTCAGCCGATAGGGATTTATGCCCAGCGTTTGTTTGATGAGTAGTCCCTCCGACATCGCGTTGCGGTAATAGTCCAACGGCGCGATGCAGTTGTTGGCACTGTCGCCGCCTGCTGCTGTACGTGAGCTACCGTCCGGACCGCCAAACGAACACAGTTCTGCAACTCCGGTGTTGGTCGTGCCCAGATTGCAGAATGCCGGATCGGTTGCCGGGTCGCCGGTACAAAACACAGCACAGGGGCCGGTATCTGTGCCGTCGCCCCGGCAGGCGGTTTTATCGATTTCGAAGTTGCACTTGGGGTCGAAGCCTTCGTCGTTGGCGTCATAACTGCCTTCGACGCCAATAGCACATTCCGACTGGCCTTTGTGCTGGGTCATTTCGAAGTTGCGGTCGTAGCTCCGGCGTAGCTCAGCATCCGCTACCGTCATGGGCGCGTAGATGCCAGATCCGGCCGGAATGGTAATGCCGCCCGGGCCAACAGTGGGCCCGCCGCTAACGGTTTTGCGGCCTAGTGGTACGCCGGTTAGGTCGCCAATGACAGTGAGGCCTGCATCTTCGCCTGCGGCGAGAAAAAAGCGACCATCACTGCGGTTGGGGTTGTGGGCGATGGTTAATGCTTCACAGCCAATGGCCGCATTGCAGTCCTGTTGCAGACGGTCGAACAGGAACCAGTCGTCGTTGCCGTTTTCCGGGTTGCTGGCAGTGGTTGGCAGCACGGCCGGAATCACGTTTGCCGGTACTTCAGCGGCTGCGCCTTTAAAAATAACGTTGCGATGTAGCATCTGCCCCAGCTCGTTTGAGGTGTATTCATAACCGTGCAGAGCGGTGTAGGCGCAGGGCTCGTTTTCCTCGTCAACAATGGTCTTGGTGCGGTTCCAGGCCTCCAGGGTGCTGGGCGAATTGGCCAGTAGCGCCTGGATAGCCTGAGTTTGGAACGGCACGTCGCCGGCAGCAATGGCAATAATATTGTCACGAATGCCTTGTCCTATTTGCTGGTCGCATTGCTGCTGGCTGGCATTAGGCGGGTTATTCGGATCCTCATCGCCAGCATTGCAGATTGTGCTGAAACCGCCGAGGAATTCGGCGTGATCGGTTACCGCGTTGAAATCCAAAGGTTGCGACAACGTCTCCTCGCGACCGAGTGTGAAGATTTCCTGGCTGCCCTTGGCCGGAAACGGTGCGGGTTCTGCGCCTTTGGCAAAACGGTGAGCGGTACGCGGGTTTGACAGCGCGTTAAAGAAATAGGCGTCAATGGAGAATGACGTGTGGGTGTGATGGTCGCCGAAATAAACGTTCTTAAAGCCTTCGCGGAAATCACTGCAGCGACCGTTGGGAGTGGGGGTTGCAGGGCCATCGCCAGGGCCGTCACCCGGGCCATTATTCGGGTTGCCGTTATTTACGCCGTTATCGCCGAGGCCGGGTGATTGTGTACCGCCACCGCCGCAGGCGGTTAGCGTTAGTAGGAATAAGCCCAGAACTTGGCTGGCCACGGCGTTCTGTTGAATTTTCATCTCGTGTTCTCCTGCTGTTCGCTAGGTTTTACCGTTGTTCATAGTTGGTGTTTTTATTATGTTGTTTTAGTTATTTTGAATTAGGTCGCTCTGTAGGTTTATCCGCTCTGAATCATCGGTATTCCCCGTTCCAGCATCCAGAAAAATGCGAGCCCGCCAATGGAGTGAACCAGCAGCGCTTGAACGTAGGGTATTAGCCGGGGTTTTGAAGCCCATCGCGATAGACCGTAAAAAACGATTAGCACCGCTGCAACAAACAGGAGTTGGCCTAATTCCACGCCTAAATTAAATAACAGCAACGCCCAAACAGCGGCATCCTGCGGCACACCTATTTCGGCAAGTGCACCTGCAAAGCCAAAGCCATGCAACAGGCCAAAACCGAAAGCCACTAACCACGGTTTGCTGGCGGTAAAGGTTGGTGGTAGGCCTTGTCGCTGGCGCTGGGGGTAGCGATAAATTTCAGTGGCGAGCAGTAGAATGGAGAGCGCGATGACTATTTCTACCGGAGTTGATGGCAGTGTAATGCCAGCCAGAATGGCCAGTGCTAGCGTGACACTGTGGGCGATGGTAAATGCAGTGATTGTGCCAAGCAGCGTGCGCCAGCCGCTTCCGGTTTGCCGCAGTAATAACAGCAGCCCCAGCACAAACAGCAGGTGATCCGGCCCCAGCAAAATATGCTCAACACCAATACCGAAGTAGGGTGTGAGTTGGGCCGGGCCTTGGCGAGTTTCGCTGTTTAGCGCGATGCTGATGCTGTTGCGGCTAAGCCCGTGACGCGAGGTTTCGCCATTGGCAAAACGTACTTCCACAAAGGCATCCGGTGTGGTGGCGTCGAGGCCGCGTAAGGCAAGGCCGCGGTCTAGCAAACCACCTTTGCAGAAAACGGTATAGCGACGCAGCACGGCATCGTCTATACGCTCGGCGATGGATTGGCCCTGTATTTCGCAGGGCGGCAAAAACTCCGTGGTAACGGCGGCGGGGCGGCCTTCGTTGTTAATGGAGCTTTTCAGGTCAAGCACTACGGCATTGCCACCATTGGCAGCAGGCTGCTCGGTAACGGTTAGCAATACACTGCGCATTTTATGTGCTTGCGCGGGAGCTGCCAGCAGCAGCCACAGTAGCAGGAATGGGCCTAGCCGATTAGCGTGCATCAGCTAGCTTGGCTTCAGGGGTGCTGACAATTTCAATGCTGTACTGCTTACGCAGGGAGTCGAGTGTTTTTCGGCGGGCTATTTCTTCTTGTTGCAGACGATAGTCCAACGCGACTTTTTCCCGCATCGAACTCAATTCTGGCGGCTGGGCAGCGGTGCGTTTGGTGATTCGCAGCAGGTGCATCCCAAGCCCGGATTCTATTGGCCCGAGCCAGTTGTTATCGGCTGGCAGCTCAGTGACTTGGTCAACAAAGCGTTTGCCAAAATGCTTTCGCAGCAGCGTGTTATCGGCGTTAAGAATCGTTTGGCCCAACGGGAAGCTATCGCCTTTGCCTTTGTAGCTTTCGGGCGCTGTTTGCAGTTGTTGGAGTAATTGCGCGGCTTGTTGGTTAAGGCTGGATGGGCCTCTGGCCAGAAATACCTGCTGCAAACTGAGTTTGGCCGGTTGCTGGTATTTTTCAGGCTGGCTTTCCATAAATGCCTGTAGCTGGGCATCCGTTGCGGGTGGCAGCGGGGTGGCGCCTTCAATAACAAAGTTCATCTTTTGAATCAGCTGGCGACGGACAATGCTGTCGTTCTGGTGCAGGCCGTGCAGCATTGCTTGACGGTAAAGCACTTCTTCGTCCACCCATTGTTCGACCGCGGCGTCTACTTCCTGCTGCTGTGGCAGGCGACCGTTGCCGCTACGGAATTGTTTTTTCCAGCTCTCGATTCGCTCAGCATCAATGCTGATGGTGTCGGTGGTGGTTTGCTGGGCAGGTTGAAGCCAGGTATTGAGTGCAAATATGCCGATGCCAATAATCGCAAAGCTCAGCAAGGGCTCATGGCGCAGTCGCTCAATGAGTTTCATTGTTGCCTTTTCCTAACAACCGTCTGCCAATAGCAATCAGCGTAAGAACAACCACCACGAAACCTAGCAACATGGGCCAGTAGCGGGCGGCGAGCACCTTGCGACTATAGCTCGCTATTTGCAGCTGGTAGTCGTAACCTTCTGGCATCTGCAATACATTGTTTTCAGCCTCAAAAGCAGCGTAGTCGGCTTGCATGGCGGCAAACTCGGTGGTTAGCGTATTGCGCAGATCATTGGTTTCGCCGGGGTCTTTGGCAATGTTGTAGAGGTGCCATTCGCCATCGCCCAGCGGCGGCAGGTTACGCAGCAGTTTTAAATCGCCTTTATAGAGCGCGGCATTGCCTGCTAATTCATAGCCGATGGGTTTATCCGCAGCGTGGGTGCGACTGGCTTGGCCGCTAAGCACTGGCAACAGGCTTTCGCCGGTGATTGGCTCAACGGCTTTGCCGCGATAGTTGCCGCCGTGGTCGGGCGTATTGCTTATCTCTAGTAGGGTGGGCATCACGTCTTTTACGTGAGCGAAGCTGCTGTCGATTTTTCCGGCCGGGAATTTGCCGGGCCAGCTAACGATAAGCGGTACACGCACGCCGCCTTCGCCCGCCCAGAATTTGAAGAAGGCGCCGGGCGATGCTGCAGCGCTGGCCCAGCTGGGGCCAATGGCGGCGTAGGAGCCTTTTTCGCCGAGGTCTTCCAGTTCGGTGGAGTAGTTCCAGGCTACCCATTGGGCCATTTGTTTATTGGCGAGCGGATCGGACGGTTCTGCGCCATTGTCGGAGAGGAATACGAACACGGTGTTGTCGTATTCGCCAATGTTTTTCAGGTGTTGAATCAGCCGGCCGATATGGTGATCCATCGCATCCAGCATGCCGGCGTACACGGCCATTAGGCGGGCGCTGTAGGCTTTTTGCTCTGCACTCAGGCCATTCCAGTCTTCGGTAGTGGCCATGTCGACAAATTTGGCATCCTGCGGAATCAGGCCCAGTTCGGCGGCGCGGTCGCGGCGTTGCTGCCGAACTTCGGCCCAACCGGTTTGGTATTTACCGTGGTATTTCTCAGTGAATTCAGGTGGCGATTGAACGGGAATGTGCACTGCCTGAAAGCCGATGTAGGTAAAAAATGGTTTGCCGCTGTCGCGGTCGGCGTCGATAAACTCAATGGCCTTATCAACGATGTATTTTGATGAATAGAAGTCGTCCGGTAGCTGGTGTTCTTCGCCGTCGGCATACCAGTGGGCTTTGTCGTATATCGGCAGGTAACTGCGTTGCTCCCAATTATCCGCGCCGGTATCGCCGAGCGCGATGGTACGGTTAAATCCACGGTTATAGGGGCGCTGATGCGGCTCAATGCCGAGGTGCCATTTGCCAAGGTGGTGGGTGTTGTAGCCGTTGGCGCGAAGCATTTCGGCCACGGTGACCACGCGATCGTTGAGCACGCCTTCATAGCCGGGTTGGCCGATATGTTCAGGCGGAGCAACAATGGCCATATTGCCGAGGCCGTTGCGGTGATTATCCACCCCGGTCATCAACATGGAGCGCGTTGGCGAGCAGGAGGCGGTGGTGTGGTAGTTGGAAAACCGCACCCCGTTGGCGGCGAGGGCATCGATATGGGGCGTGTCAATTTCGCCGCCGTAGCTGCCTAAGTCGCTAAAGCCGACGTCGTCGCCAACCAACAATACGATATTGGGTTGCTTGGCCAGCGCCGCAGTGCATATCGACGCACAAAGTGCCGTTGCCGCCAGTATTTTCAGGACAGATTTCATATTGCTTCCTCTCTCGCGGCTGGCTATTGGTTGCCAGCATTCTTTACCCTGGCACTTGCCCGAGTTGTTATGTGTTTGTTAAATCGACGCAGCGCCGCTAATACCAACGGCTAGAAAATCGATAAATCCTGCACTCATTTCGTTCAGTGTTAGTGGATGATCGTCGCGGCCTGCGGCTTCAGCGGGCAGGGTGTTGAACAGTTCCTGATCGACCAGTGCATTGATAACTACGGTAATGCACAGCACGGTTTGCAGTCGCAGCGCTTTGGCAGACTTTTCCGGCAGCACGGCGGCCAATTCATCCTCAAAGCGCCAAACGAATTCGCCCAGTTCTTCCACTTGCATTTGCTGGCCGCTGGGGCCTTCTTCGCGAATCATGCGGGCCATCAGTTTTACAGCAGCGGGGTTTTTCTGGTGCAAGGTGGCAAACAGGCTTACTAACGCTGTGATGACCTGGCGGGTACCGATGGCGGGTTTGGAGCTGTCGGCTTTGCGCGCATGCAGGTCGTCAAAAACCTGCTTGATTACTGGCTGAGCTTCAGCGGCCACGGCTTTTACGCAGACGCGCAGTAAATCTTGCTTATTGCCGAAGTAGTAGCGAATGGCCGCGTCATTAAGGATGTTCGCTTCTTTAATAATCTGTCGTGCCGAAACCGCCTGGCAGCCTTGTTCGCCGTAAAGCTTAATGGCCGCGGTAATAAGGCGGGCGGGCACATCGCTATCGGAGAGGCTTTCAGCGTTTGTTTTGAGTGGAGAGTAAGCTGCAGTCATCGTGTTTTAGACGTGTATTAATAATGAACCCGATTGTAACCGTATCTCGATAGCTCACCTGCGATTCCCACTTTGCGTTCGAGAAAGCTTTTATGTCGCTGTTACCGTTCAAATCCAGTCATAAGCCCCAGTCGTTTGATTTAGCTGGTAATAAAGCGCTCGTTATTACTACCAGCCAAGCTACGCTCGACAAACTGGATCCCGATACCGGCGAGCTGTTGGAGCAGGGAGTGGCGACGGGTGTATACGCTTCAGAAATGACCGAGCCTTACTATGCGTTTCTTGATGCCGGGCTAGAGGTTGATCTGGCGAGCATTAAGGGTGGCGTTATTCCCATTGAGCCAGCCTCGCTGAAGTTTCCACTGCGAACGCATTACGACACGCGCTTTATGAAAGACTCGCAAGCTCAGGAAAAGGCGAAGCAGTCGCGCTGTATTGATGATGTCGATTTCTCGGAATACGATATTATTTTTATCGCCGGTGGCTGGGGCGCCGCTTACGATTTGGAGCAGTCAAAAAGCTTAGCGGAAAAGGTCAGTGCGGCCTACGCACGAGGGCAGATTATGGGCAGCGTTTGCCACGGCGCTTTGGGGTTCACGGGAGCCAAGAAGCCGGATGGGCGGCCATTGGTGGAGGGGCTGAAGATTACTGGTGTTACCAATCGCCAGCTCGAAAAGCTTGGCATTACCCATACGCCGCGACACCCCGAAACTCAGTTAAAGAAATTCGGGGCTGACTACCAATGCAGTCACAATAAACTGACAGACTTATTCGCTAACCACGTGACCGTCGATGACGAGCATAAGATTGTTAGTGCCCAGAATCAGAAAGGCGGTATAGAGGCGGCTGAGCAGGCTTTGCTGTTGCTGGAAGAAGATCGCGGTTAGTGTGTTGCTTGGGCCTAGGCGGCCATGATCAGTAGCGCTGTAGCCGAGCAAAAAATGTGGCGATAATATAGTGTGGCAGTTGGTGGGCTCAACGCCGGAGTCGAGTGTTGAGACGGTGTCGGTTGCGGACGTCGGTATTCTGTGACAGCGTCGCAGGCATCCTTCGCTAACGAGTAGCAGAACCACTATGTCCGAACGCGTATTAATAGAGAAACAAGGCAACATCGCCATCGTTACGTTGAACCGTGCCGAAAAACACAACGGCATGGATCTGGACATGATGTACGGCTGGATTGACGCCGCCAAACAGCTGGCGGCCGATAAAAGCATTCGTGGTGTGATTCTGCGCGGCGATGGCCCGTCGTTCTGTGCAGGGATCGACGTGTCGTCAGTGCGGTCGTCGAAAACCCAGTTGGCACGGGTGGTGAAGGCTTTTGCTAAACCCGGAAAAACCAATGACTTCCAGCAATGCGCTTGGGCCTGGCATGAATTGCCGATACCGGTTGTTGCAGTGTTACACGGCAACTGTTTTGGTGCGGGTTTTCAACTGGCTATGGCCTGCGATTTCCGTTTCGCCACAGCCGATACTCAGCTTTCCATTATGGAGAGTAAATGGGGGTTGGTGCCGGATATGAGCGGCAGCGCCACATTCCGCAAACATATGCGACTCGATACAGTAAAAGAACTGGCAATGACCGGCCGTATTGTTACCGCTAAAGAAGGGCTGGAATTAGGCATGGTTAGCCGGGTATGCGATGACCCGCAAGCGGAAGCTCGCGCATTGCTCGAGGAAATTCTGAACCGTTCGCCTGACGCAGTCGCTTCCACAAAAGCGTTGTTTAATCGCAGTTGGCTGGCAACGGAAAATGCAGGATTTGCCCTGGAGCGGCGGCTGCAGAGACCACTGTTAATGCACAAAAACAGCAAGGTGGCGGCTGCGCGTAATGCCGGCAAAGAGCGTGACTATCACCAGCGCACAGTGAAGCCTTAAATTCGGCGTTGGTGCTTAGTGTTCGTCGATACGGCTTATGGCTTGCTTGTCGTGTAAGTCGCTATTGTGTCGTTTACCACTGGCTTTAAGGCGGTTGGGGGCAGCACGGGTATCTCAAACGACAGGTCGTAACTTTTGCCCTGTGGTTTCGCAGTAACATTAAGCCGCCACAGGATGCGACTTTTGCTGGGCGGGGTGGAGCAGGGTTGGTTTTCTGGTAGTGGAAAATTCACTTTAACGGCCAAACGGTCAGGGCGTTGCTTTGAGATGCTGCCGGGCACTTTAGCGGTGGTTTCCCAAAGCACATTGCTGAGAGTTTGAGTGGTGGCATTGTCGTTATCCGAATGCTCGACCACTCGACTATTGATGCAAGCCAGGTTGATCTCAAATATTAGGCTAGGCGCATCCAGCCGGGCAACGCCAGTCTGAATTTCGCCGCTTAGGCGATCACCTAAAATGGCGGGGCAGGTCTCTGCGTGGAAAATCCCTTCGGTGAACGATGCGGTGCGGCGTTGGGTTTTGATTGATTCGATAAGCAAAATCCCCAGAAGCACGCTGGCACCCAAGGCGGGAAGCCACATTACATCCCCCCAGATTAACGCG
>CAJQNE010000037.1 GCA_905479545.1 uncultured Gammaproteobacteria bacterium
ATCGACCGATACGTTCACCGGCTCAGTGACATCGGCTGTTGAGGTAGCTGTTTCCGGAGGTTCAGAAGACGATGCGGCAGGCGTTAGTGCCGGTGTACTCACTACGGGTTGCTTTACAGCCGGCTCATTGAGCGGCACGACTGCGGGAGTAGGTGCCGCGACCGGTTTTATGACGGGCTGTTGCTGAACCGGCGGTGCAACCGGGAGTGGCGTGCTCGTGCTAGCAGGCGAAGTTACTGAATAAACTTGTCTGGTTCGGTTGTTACGGACACTTCGCGCGCGTCTGACTTTCTTGGCTGATGAGTTGCGTACTGGTGCCGGTGTTAATTGAGCCTGACGGGCTGGTGCTGCAGGCTGCTGAGAAAAAGGGACTACCGAAGCGTTAGTGACCGGAGGCAGGTAAGTGTCTGGGGTTGCACTGGCTTCGACAGGTTCGGTTGCAGGAGCTTCTGTGGCTGAGTTGGCACTGACAGGCTCCGCATAGCCTTTTTTTAGCCAAACGAATTCTTTGGTTTTGTTGTGCTGCCAGCGTTCAAAGGCAGGGTCGTTATCAGGGCTGAAATTCCAATTGCCGCTGTCATCGGGTTGTGCGCTAGCGGTGGTTACCAGTCCCGAAACCAACAGGGCTGGTAGCGCAGCAAAGGTGAGGCGGCGAAAAGTCATCACGGCATGGTTTCCACGGTGGGTTTAACAGTGCGCATTATGGGCATAGCCGCGTTATGGAATCCGTGACAGCCGACACAGCCTGTTTGTAACAACTCACTACTATCGCTGTCACCGTGACAGGTTTGGCATGTTTCGAGCTTCGGCATGAGCACGTCACTGGCTGATTCGGAATTGTCCGTGGCGTGACAGTCGGTGCACGCTGTTGTGTTGTGCGGTTTATGCGTGAAATTAGCCCGCGGCATCCACACTTCAGTCAATACAACGGGGTCGACTTTCCAGCCGCTTTCGGTGTTTTCGACCGTGTGGCAAACCGCGCAGGAGCGCTTACCAAACAATTCAGCGGTAATACTTTTTGCTTCTTGATTAGCGGCTAGTTCCGCCGCCATACGCTCAGTACGCCCGGGGCGTTGACGGTCGGTGCCATTGCCGGGCATTGAAGCTTCAAGTTCGGTTAAGTACCGCGCCGCATAAAATTCCCGCAAGGTACTAGTTACAAGCTCGGGGTCGCCGTGCGGTACCTGTCGATCTGGTTGTTCGCTGTCAAAATCCAGACTGTGGCAACTTTGGCAGTGTTGCTCAAAGCTAATGGGTCGCATGCTATGACCGGCACGATCAGTAACGTGGCAGCTGTTACATTCCAGTATTTGTTCGCCGTCGGGTGACTTAACGCCTTCAGGGTTAAGGTGTTTGTCGTGCGGGAATTTTAGGCCAGACGGGTCTTTTAACTCAGGGTCGCTCAGTGATTTCCAGAGCGGTTTGTCGCTACCGGGCTGCAGCATGGTCACCCGCAGTTCGGGATGCCCGTTCTTGGCGCCCACCGAGAAACTTGTGATGTTTTTCAGCTCCGATTCCGGAAAGTGCTGATCAAAGCCGTTATGGCAATTGGTGCAGAGTTTCTCGCTACCATTGATCAAAGCCGTCGGCTCGTGGTGGTCCTGGTGGCAAACGGCGCAGCGCACGGAGTCCAGCTCCGGCATGGCGAATTCGGCAGGGTCGGCGTGATGACTCATGTCGCTATGACAGGCCATGCACTCCTGATCGCGCACCATAACAAACGGTTTGACATGGCAGGTTTCGCAGGCGTCGCCAATGAACTTGTGGCTAGAGTGCAACGGCCCGGATAGCCAGGCGCTGTCGCTAGGCAGAGGGCTGGCACGAAGTTGTTCAACTAATTCAGGTTTATCCTGAAGTAGCAGCGAAGCTAATAGAGGAATAAGCAGGAATAGCGTTAATACCCCCAACCCCCAGACCCAAGCCCAACGGCGGTTTTTTAGCCCGGCGCGGCTAAGGTTTAGCGCGTAGCGGTCATCCAAATCGGCAGAGCTTACTTCTACCGCCGTGGTTAAAACAGCCAGTCGCCCGTCAATACCATTCGCTGAGTCGTCGGCTTCGGCGGGTTCAATAGTAATTAGAAGGTTGGCAATTTCAATTTTGTCGCCAACTTCCAGCCCGGCACGTTGCACCGGTTGGTCATTCACTAGCACGCCAGCGCTACTCAGCGAACGTATTTGCAATTTTCCGCTGTTTGCCGTGGTAATAATCGCGTGCTTGAGTGCAACGGCGGGGTCGAGCGAGTGAATTTGCTGGTCGGTGGCCCGGCCAATACTTAATTGGTTGTTGTCTATGGTTTGCGATTGACGAGCGACCGCGTTGCCCTGTGGGTGAAGCTTGCTGAGTAATATGCGCATATCTATTCCTCAGCTACCAATAAAAGAAAACGACAATGATGTGACTGACCAGAGCAGCCAGCAATCCGAACGACAGCGGAATATGGAGTGCTAACCAAACCTGCAACATCGCTTGTACACGGCTGTAGTCCCGCAGTTTCTGTATCAACGCCTGTCGGTTGCTGAGCAATGTCAGCGCGGCCTGATAGTCGCCACGTCGGGTAGGTTCGTTGCTCGCTGCCATAGCATCGGCCAGCCAAGTGATAGCGGGTTGCTGTTCTGAATTGTTGATTGTTTTGAGTTTGCCGTTCTTGCCAATGGGCAGGGCGACCTCAGAACGGTCTTTACTGCTAATAAGCTGCCACGGTTTGCCACCCAAGCGGGTGCCGGCAATAGAGCTACTGATAACCGCTGTTGCCTCGGTGGGCAGTTTCTCGGCGGCGCGCTGAAGCTGGTTATCGAATTCGGCCAGCGTTTTTAGCAGCTCAGCGCTGGTTTGGTTGCCACGAGCCTCCGACATTACGCTCGGGTAGCGCCAATACAGCAAAACACCAAAAATACCGGAGGCAATTACGATGCACATTAACGTGTAGGCCAGCGTGTGCAGATTCCAGCCAAACTGAAAGCCGGTATGCAGGGTGGCGACAATGATTAATGCCAGGCCAAGATAAACATGAGCAGACAGCCAGCCTTTTACCGTGCCGCTGGTTGAGCTATATCGGCGTTTTCGCACGCCCAGTAGCATCAGCCAGAAAATAAGCAGTGCGCCTATGGTGCCCAGCGTGTAGCCGAGCCAGGTTGCGCCGTTAGGCGGAACGCGCGGTGAGTGTATTGCGTAGGCGGCGATGCTGGCTAGAGCCAGCACAGTACCGACGCGTAGCCACCGGCGATTTTTGTGATTTAAAAAGGACTCATGCATTGCATGTTTTCCTTCTTCCCCGTGTTGTTGTCGTTGTATATCACTAAGCAAAAGTGCCAGTTGTGTGCTGGCAAAGTGCGTGCGTGATCCCCATCACTGTTACACAATGTAACCGCATCGCGACCCCAGCGTACAAAAAAAATTACCGTTATCGAAATTTTCCATAGCTTTGGGAAAGAAAGCGCTATTACTACTCTACACCTAGCATAGCCGTTATCAATCCGTTCTACTGTGATCCGAATCACAAAACAGACCGGGCGGCAGCAACTGCTGGCGTTTGGTCATCAGTCACGGAATAGTTCGCAGAACTATTTCGGCATATGTGCGTTGCGCGACGGGGAGCATTGCGGGTGAAAAACTGGGCGATAGTGGTGGGGCGGGTGGCGCTGGTGTTGATGGCACTGTTGCTGTTTGCGCTTAACGCCTACGGTAAAATCAAATTGCCTATTACCGATCGCCTGGAACACATTGCCTACGATGTCCGGTTGCGGCTGACGATGCCGAATAAGGTCGATAAGCGCGTGGTGATTGTAGATGTTGATGAGTATAGCCTGCAGGCTGAAGGTCAATGGCCATGGTCGCGCGATAAAATTGGTCGTTTAGTTAGCAAGTTGTTTGATGATTCCGGCGTGCGGGCGGTTGGTTTTGATATTACCTTCCCGGAGCCGGAAAACCGCGGTGGTGAAGCTGTTTTACGTCAGCTTTACGATGGTCCGTTGGGGCAGTTTGACGAAACTCGCCAGCTGCTGGATACCGCTCGCCAGGAGCAAAACACCGATGCGGCACTGGCCAAGGCTGTAAGCGGCCGCGAAGTGGTGCTGGGCTTTACCTTGTCCCAGCAACAATCGATTGAAAGTGATGGCGGTGTCGGTGCTCTGGGCGAGCCTGTTTACCAATCGAGCGAGTTAACGGCAGCCGGTATTGAAGTGGATTTTGTAACGGCCACTAGCTTCACAGGCAATATTCCGGTGCTGGTTGAGAGCGCCGCGGCATCAGGTTTTTTTGATAATTTGTTGGTGGATAGCGATGGCGTGTTTCGTCGCGTGCCATTGGTTGAGCGCTATGATGGTGCCCTTTATGAATCGCTGGCGTTGGCGCTGTACCGCCGCGCGGTTAACTCCAGTCGGCCAGCATTCCAGTTTGCGGAGGGCGCAGAGCGCTTGGGTAGCGTTGAGCTGGAGGCTGTGTCGCTTAAAACAGCTGACGGCGATCAGCGCATTCCGGTGGATGATAAGGCAGCGATTTTAGTACCGTATCGCGGCCCGATGGGGCAGTTTCCGTACATCTCGGCAACGGATGTGTTGAATGACGAGGCGGATCTGGAGGTGCTGTTTGATGCCATCGTGCTGATAGGTACCACCGCGCCAGGCTTGCTCGACTTGCGGGTCACTCCGGTAGGGCGGACATTTGCTGGGGTGGAAGTGCATGCCAATATAGTTTCGGGCCTGTTGGACAATCGTTTTTTGCAGCGGCCAAGTTACGCTGGCGGTATTGAGCTGACGTGGTTATTTATTGTTGCGTTATTACTGCTGCTTATTATTCCGCGCGTCGGGGCTTTTGGCGATGTGTTGGTGCTTATCGCCGCGATACTCGCCACCGTGTGGCTCAATATGTGGTTTTGGCGGGAGCAGGGTGTAGTGATTGCGGTTGTTTCACCGTTGTTATTCTCTGCCTTGGCGTTCGTATTGCTTACCTCCTACGACTATTTCATTGAGTCGCGCTCCAAGCGCAAGCTGTCACGGTTTTTCGGCCAATATATTCCTGCTGAGCTAGTGGCGGAAATGAACGCCAGCGGTCAGGAAATATCGCTCGATGGCCAAAGCCGCGACATGAGTGTGTTGTTCTCTGACGTACGCGGCTTCACCACCATCTCTGAGTCAATAAATCCGACCGAGCTGACGCAGCTCATGAACGCGTTTTTGACGCCTATTACCAAAGCTATTCACGATAATCGCGGCACCATCGATAAATACATGGGTGATGCCGTGATGGCCTTTTGGGGTGCGCCGCTGGATGACCAGCAACATGCCAGCCACGCGCTCGACGCTGGCTTTGAGATGCTTGATCGGCTGGCTGAGCTACAGCCGCAGTTCGAAGCGCGCGGCTGGCCGGCGATTAACATCGGTATCGGCATTAATAGTGGCGAAATGAACGTCGGCAATATGGGCTCAGAATTCCGGGTGGCCTACACAGTGCTTGGTGACGCGGTTAATTTGGGTGCGCGGCTGGAAGGTATTACCAAGCAATATGGCGTGCAGTTTTTGGTTAGCGAATACACCGTGGCAGAAGCGCCGGAGTATGTTTACCGCGAGCTCGACCGGGTGAAGGTTAAGGGCAAGAACGAGCCGGTAAGTATTTATGAGCCGGTCGCGCATTCTGACAAAATGTCAGCCGACGATGCCGGCCGGTTAAAACGTTATGAAGCGGCGTTGGCGTCCTATCGACAGCAGCAGTGGGATTTAGCTGAGGCTGCGATGCAATCGCTGGCCGGCGAAGAGCCTGAGCGAATGGTGTACGGGATTTATTTAGAGCGCATTGAGCAGTACCGAAATGCGCCGCCGGGCGAGGATTGGGATGGTGTGTTCACGCATACCACCAAGTGATGAATTTATTCACGGGCAAAGTAGTGGGTTGGGAATTGCTCTGAAAAAGAGTTTGGGAGATAGTGGTTTCGTGGCCTATGTCACATTTTGGAACAGTTTGATAGTCAGGCGGCGCGGGCTGATTTATAGTAATAACCGCAACCGCTGCACTTCAAAACCAAGCTGGCCAACCCTGTGTGAATGAGGTTTGGCCGCTATACAACAACACTGGAAAGCGTCTGCGTTGATATCGGGAAGTTACTAAATTATGTTGCAAACAATTGCTCAATCTTGGTTTCGTCGGCTTGGCTTATCGCTCGGCCTGGCTCCCGTTACCGGCCTGGTAATAGCGGTGTCTGTCGTTGCTAGTGGCTGTTCAGGTGGTAGTCAGTCATCCGACCAAGGGGCGGCGCCGGTAGATTGCGACGGTTCCTGTGGAACGCAGCAGGCCACGCGACTAAGCAGTAGCGATGTGGAGCAGGTTATTGCTCAAGCTGTTGCGGAGGCAAAAGCCCAAAATATCAGAGCCACGATAGCGGTTACCGATAGAGTCGGTAACGTATTGGGTGTTTTCCGTATGCGCGCTGCACAATGTGCGCTTAACGCGACGATTTGCAGTATTACTGTGAGTTCTGGTCGCTTGCAGGCGAATGGCGACAACGTTGAGGGTGGACTCGAAGAGATTTCGGCCATCCCGGACACTTTGGCGGCGATTTCTAAAGCGATTACTGCCGCGTATGTAAGCTCTGAGGGTAACGCTTTCACCACTCGCACAGCTAGCCAGATCGTTCAGGAGCACTTTAACCCCGGCGAGCTAAACCAACCAGCAGGGCCTTTGTTCGGCGTGCAGTTTTCGCAGTTACCTTGTTCAGATCTAAATACCCGCTATAACGGCACCGCTGGCGCGACCGTTGGCCCTCATCGCGCGCCCCTGGGGCTGTCGGCTGACCCCGGCGGTCTGCCGCTGTACAAAAATGGCGTGGCTGTAGGTGGTGTTGGTGTTATCGCCGACGGAATGTATAGCGTCGATTTAAATATTCTTGATCTCGATCGCGACATTGACGAGCTACTAGCAACGGCGGCAACCCGGGGCTTTGCGGCACCGGCTAATCGCCGGGCGGACCGGATTACGGTAGACGGTAAAATACTGCGGTTCGCCGACATTGATTTTGGTGATTTAGCCACGACTGACGCTGATGTAGTTCCCTTAGCTAATCTGCCCGCTGCTGACGGCAATTTTGTGGCCGTTCCTGGGTATACCGATGGCACTGCAATTCAGGGAACCGCCTTTGGCTTTGCTGAGTCGGGTATTCGGGCGGATGCGGGTGAAAGTTTTGATGCGGCCGTGGATGGTGTTCCGCTTGATGCTTTTGTATTGGTTGATGACAGCAACAATCCGCGCTTTGCACCTCGTGCAGGTACCGATGGTTTGCTCACCAGCGCTGAAGTAAAAGAGTTATTGCAGCAAGCGTTAACAATAGCCAACCGTGCACGCGGCCAGATCCGTGTACCACTGGGATCGCAGGCGAGGGTGACGATCTCGGTTGTAGACACTAACGGTGAAATTCTCGGCATTATTCGTGGTCGCGATGCGCCCGTGTTTGGTATCGACGTGGGTCTTCAGAAGGCACGCACAGCCGCATTTTTCTCTGGCGCTCAGGCCGCCAGTGATTTGCTGGCAACGCCACCCGCTCAATACCTTGGTAATAACGCGGTATCGTCGATTGCTGATTATGTGAATGATGTCCGGCAGTTCTTTGGTGACTCTTCAGCGCTTACCGGTACTGTCGCTTTCGCTGACAGGTCTGGTGGTAACCTGTCGCGCCCTTATTTTCCGGATGGCATTCGGGCTAACCCGCATGGCCCATTGAGTAAGCCCATCGACCAGTGGAGTCCGTTTTCCACCGGGTTGCAACTCGATTTAGTCAACAACGCTATTCTCACGCACGTTATTTTCGTACTGGGTGGCGGTAGTGATACGGGGGCGGGGGAATGCACTGAGTTACCGCCCACGGGCACCGGCAATAATCGCCTGCAAAACGGTATTCAGATATTCCCTGGTTCAGTACCTATTTATCGTGGTAATCAATTGGTCGGCGGAATTGGTGTGTCCGGCGACGGCATTGATCAGGACGACATGATTTCATTTTTAGGGCTGCATAACGCCGGGCTGCAATTGGGTACGGTTAATCAGGCGCCAATGGCCGTTCGCGCCGACACGCTTCGCCCCCAAGGTGAGCGGCTGAGATTTGTAAACTGTCCGCAAGCACCGTTTCTGGACAGTAATGAACAAGCACCCTGCAGTGGCAAATAACTGCCGGGCTGATGGAGAATTATGATGTGGAAGAATACTTTTTTAGCGTTGTTCAGCTTGTTATTGAGCGGTGCCGCGTTAGCCGCAGATCACTTTGAAGCGCCACGGGTACAGGCGGACGCGCCGCCTGATATTGCCGATGTTTATTTATTTGCTAACGCAGATAAAACCCGCATTTTTGCGATGGTGACATTTGCGGGTGGCGCTCAGCCTAATCCACCGTTTAATCCGAGTGGGGAAGGTAATTACGACCCGGACGTGTTGTATACCTTTAATATCGATGTTAACCCTGATGAGGATGGCGACGATATTATTGAAGAGCACATCATTTATGCACGATTTGGCGTCAACGCTAATGGTGACGTGGCGCTTAAAGTTGAGAATTTACCCGGTACCTCTGCTCCTGTGGTGGGCCCCGTGGAAACCGTAATTACGTCACCAGAGGGTTTACGGGTTTATGCCGGTCTGCGGGATGACCCGTTCTTCTTTGACTCGGGAGGCTTTGGCGCGACATTGGCGACATTTGGTGATGATCCCAGTGATGGTAGTGGGCAATTTATGTTCGACAACACCCGTGACACTTTCGGTTTTCGCAATATCACGGTGATAGTTATTGAAATGGACGCCGCTATCGCGACCCAGGGTAACGACCGTATTCGGTTGTGGAGTACTACCGCCAGGGTAAAGGAATAGGGAGTTTGTAAATGAATAAATTAATTCTTGCAGTACTTTTGGCGGCATCGCAGCTCACTGCTTGTGGCGGCGGTTCTTCGGGCGGCGGTGGCGGCAACGGCGTTGCTGCATTCCCGAATAATGTTGGCGATACCCGCAACGACGGTGGTTTTGTCTTTAACAACTCAACCCCTTGCCCCATCGGCGTATTACCCCCTCCCGAAAGTTGCGCTTATGAGCAAGTTGACCGTATGGGCGTGCCGGCCATCGCCACGGTGTTGATTCCTAGTCGGGATGTTGACAACGAGCCGCAACGTGATCGGTTTAATGCAGCTCACCCTGCTAATGACGGTGATTATGCCAGCGATATTGTGCCATCGGTTGACCTGTTGCACGGTGAGTTAGACGATGACCTCTGCGGCCTTGGCTTAACCCCTTGCACTCGTCGGGATGGCCCAAACGGCGTTGCCGGTAGTGTTTGTGACTTCCCTGACGGCCCTAACTTCAGTATTACTTTTTGTGCCGTACAGGCCGTGCCGCAGATTGTTCCGGACGTGCTCAGCTATGACTTAAGTAGGCCGGATGGTTTTCCGAACGGGCGGCGTTTGCAGGACCCGGTAATTGACCAGGTATTGGCGACCGCATTTTTGGATATTAACCAAGGCGGAGACTGTAATGGTGAGCCCTGCACCGGCATGAGTATCGCTAACCCGCCACCTCGCGGACAGGCGCTTGGGTTGCCGCTGAATCCACCGGTTAATGAACTGCCGTTTTTAGATGAGTTTCCATTTGTGGCGCTGCCTCACGCAGAGGAGCGTGAGTGATATCGCGATAGCCTCGGCTGTTTAGTCGAGGCTGTTGGCTTACCCTAATGCCTCGGCGTTTTTCTCGAAGTCTTTCTGTAAGCGTTTTTGAGCGCCTTCGGCGAGCATTTTGCTGCCCTTGCCGCCGATTAGCGGCACGTTCACATGCGCTGTTAAGGCGGCGTTAAGCTGTGCACTATTGCCACTACCGGTTAGCTCCATTATTCCGTCGATATGCGCAGGTGTATCCAGCAGTCGATAGTCAATTTCGGCCCGGTAGCCGTTAGAAGTTTTTGTCCAAAGCTGTTCTAACTTCAGCACCATCACGTCTTTTACGAACGGTTTTACTACCGCGGGTGGGTTGTCGATAATAATTTCGCGCTCGACTAACACCCTGTGACCGTCCGCTGTTGCCGTAACAGTGACAGCCACTGGTTTCTCCTCAGTACCGTACTTGCCAGCTAAGTAGTCCGGGTTGGTGAGTAAGGCGTAGCACTCGTTGACGTCGGCAGGGAGATCGCACTGGTTGGTGAAGGCTTTTTTGGCCACGGTAATTCCTTATATTTTGATATTGAGTCGCCGTGCAATACTGGAGCAATGCCAGCCGATTGCAAAGCTTAGCCGCTGGGTGGCGGTATTCGGTCTACAAAAAAACCAGCTGACGCTTGGCGTGAGCTGGTTTTTTTGAAACTCTAAGCGCTATTTGGGTGAAGGTGAAATCTTCACCGCAGCTTTTTGGTTAGCGTACCAGGTAGCAACATCGCGCATGTCGGTTTCGCTCAAGCCGCCTGCAAAACCCGACATAATGGCATTTTTACGTTCGCCGCTTTTGTACGACTTCAGTGCATGCACTAAATAGGTTTCGTACTGACCGGCAAGAATAGGCCAGCCGGGGTTCTGGCTTACGCCGTTCATACCGTGGCAGGTAACGCACTGGCCCTCAGCAATCTTCTTGCCTGCGTCCGCATCGCCGCTGCCCAGCCCGCCAGCCATAGCCGGTGTTGCAATAAGTACGGCTGCCGCAGCAGCTGAGAAAAATAGGTTCTTCATAGTCAGCTCCGGCTTAGCGTAGTGATTCGAGGTAGGCAGCAACGTTCGCAATTTCAGCGTCGCTCATTGAGCCCGCTTGGGCTGCCATCGTGGGGTGCGGGCGAGTGCCGTCGCGATAGGCTTTCAGCGCGATTTCGATGTACATAGCGTGCTGGCCGGCAATTTTCGGGACACGAAAGGTTGGATAGACGTTGTTGTAACTTTCTACGCCATGGCAACCGAGGCAAGATTCAAAGCGTGTCTGGCCAGCAGCCGGATCACCGGCGGCTTGAGCGCCAGCTGTTGCGAGCAGGCCAGCGGCCAGCAATGCGAAGCGGGTAATTTTCATGAAAATCCCTTGAGTAGATTTATTGGCATAGTTTTATGGGTAGTACGCTATGAATCGGAGTCGCCTTTATGTCACTTGTGGAAAGCGTCAGCGCCAATCGCCCATTAGCAGCGGCGCATTATCCCCGAAACCACTGCCAAAATAAACGCCTGCCAACCTCCATGCTGCTGTCGCTGGTAATGACTGGCCTGCACTCTGTCGGTAGCATGCGCCGCAGAATTGTAAAGGGTGATGTAAAAGCTTATGACGGATTGGATTTTTAAACAGCTACAAAGCCTGTTTGGGCTGACTATTGAGTGGCGCTGGGTAGCCGAGTTGTTTTTAGTGGTATTAGCTGTGGTAACCATTAATTTTGCAGTTCGGCTGCTGTTGGCTTACGCGCGAAAACTAGCCAAGCGCACCTCAACGTCATGGGATGACGCGTTACTATGCGCTGTCAGCTCGCCTTTGCGTACGGCGATGTGGGTGCTGGGTATAACGATTGCCGCAGATATTGCGGTGTATCAGATTGGCCAAATGGGTAAGGAAGTAGCGCCGGTATTCGAATTGATCGGCCCCACCCGGCAAGTCGGCATAATCGCCTGCATTGGCTGGTTCATTATGCGGCTGATAAAGAATGTGACCGAAGGCTTGCAGCAACGCTATGTCGATACGAATGGCGAGCGCGGAATCGACCACCAAACCGGCGATGCCGTTAGTCGATTATTGCGGGTGGCAGTGTTAATTACCTTTGTACTGGTCATCCTGCAGAATATGGGGTTCAGCATCTCCGGTGTAATGGCCTTTGGTGGAGTGGGCGGTATTGCGGTCGGCTTCGCCGCTAAGGATATATTGGCGAATTTTTTCGGTGGCCTGTTTATCTTTCTGGATAAACCATTTTACGTCGGCGATTGGATCTGCTCTCCGGATCAGGATATCGAAGGTACAGTAGAGTTAATTGGTTGGCGTCGTACGGTCGTTCGACGTTTTAACAAACGGCCGCTGTACATTCCCAACGCAGTGTTCAATACCATTGCAGTTGAAAATCCGTCACGGATGACCAATCGACGCATTTACGAAACCATTGGTGTGCGTTACAGCGATGCAACTAACGTGTCGGCGATAGTGGACGGCGTAAAAGCTATGTTGCGTAAGCACGATGAGATAGATCAGGACCAAACCATGATCGTGAATTTTGACAAGTTTGGTGCTTCGTCGTTAGATATTTTTGTCTACACCTTTACCAAAACCACCGATTGGGTGAAGTTCCATACCGTGAAGCACGAGGTGTTGCTGAAAATTTATGATGTCATTCAGCAGCAGGGCGGCGACGTTGCCTTTCCGACGCAAACATTGCATATCAATCAACAAGTCAATGAAGAATGATGTCAGCAATATTCATTCCGGTTTGGAATGTTAAAGATATAAAATATGAATTGGAGTTATTGTTAGCTGCGCCCTAGAATGTCGCCATTGAAAAGCCGCCAACGCGGCTGAGTTGGAGCGACATAATGACTAATGCAACGGCAAAAACGCTGTACGACAAAATTTGGGATGCCCACACCGTTCGTGAAGATGAGGGCGGTACAACCCTGCTGTATATCGATCGGCAGTTGGTGCACGAGGTAACTTCACCGCAAGCCTTTGAGGGTCTGCGCCTTGCGGGTCGTCAACCGTGGCGGGTGAATGCGAACCTGGCGGTACCGGACCACAATGTGCCAACCACTGAGCGTAGTGGCGGTATTTCTAAAATCGCCGATCCGGTGAGCCGTGCACAGGTTCAGGCTCTCGACAACAACGTCAGTGAGTTTGGCATTACGTACTTCCCGATGAACGACGTTCGTCAGGGCATTGTGCACGTAATTGGTCCTGAGCAGGGCGCAACGTTGCCTGGAATGACCATTGTCTGTGGCGATTCGCATACTGCAACCCATGGCGCTTTTGGCGCGTTGGCGTTTGGTATCGGTACGTCAGAAGTCGAGCACGTAATGGCGACCCAGTGCCTTATCCAGAAGAAGATGAAGAACATGCTCATCTCTGTCGATGGCAAGGTTGGCCGAGGCGTAACCGGCAAAGATATTGTATTGGCAATTATCGCCAAAATCGGCA
>CAJQNE010000038.1 GCA_905479545.1 uncultured Gammaproteobacteria bacterium
GCCATGTTGCTCCAGGTCGGCTTCAAGGGCAGCGCGGGTTGCGGTGCGATCAGCAACATCAAACTGCAGCACACGAGCATGTCGGCCACTGGTTTCGATTTCAGCCGCAATCGATTTGGCCGAGTCCACACTGTTTACGCAGTGCAGCACAATATCGAAGCCATCTTTGGCCAGTTGTTGAGCAATCGCCTTGCCAATGCCCCGGCTAGAGCCGGTGACGAGAATGGTTTTAGCCATAAAATTTTAGAGTGCCTTGGAAAACAAGTCGGCTATTTGAGCATGAAAGCGGGTGAGGCTGGTGAAATTTACTCTCTGCCGGCGGCTTTCTGTGCTTCAATTTGGTCGCGCTTAACCTGCACCATCGCCTTGTTCAGTGCTCTGTTAGTGGCGGCATCAGGCTCACCGGTTTGGGGTATGCCACTTTTTTTCTGAAAGGCGACGAGCGCGGCGCGGGTTTCGGCGCTGAAGTCGCCTTCGAAGTTACCCGGGTCGTAACCCAGCTCGTCGAGCTGCTCCTGGGTAACGGCTAGCAGGCTGAATTCGCGTTCCGGCTCGTCACTGGGCTGTTGGTTGGCGACAGAGGTATCAGCTGAGTCTGTGGGCGCAGGGATTACTGTGGCAATAGGAATGCGTACCGCAACTTTGCCGGTGCCATCAAAAAACGCATAGTCAGAATCATCAACGGCTTCGCCTCGCAGACCCAGCATCTGACGGTGCTCGGCTTCCAGCCGGTTCAGAGTAATAACGTCCAGGCCGCGGTTTTCGGGTACTGAAAAGTCTTGTTGAAACTTAGTAATAGCAGCCTGAGTTAGCGGGCCTTTGTAGCCGTCGCGTTTACCGAGCTCGTAACCGAGATCAACCAGCAGTCGCTGCACTTTTACAATATTGGGTGACACGGCGGGGGCTGGTGAGTCCGCAGGCGTTGGCGAAACAGCGGGCGCAGTGGTTTGTGCGAGGCTGGAAAAATGCGGGAATAACAGAACGGCGGCGAGAACCTGCGGCCCTAAGCGGCGAACGGCGGAGTTGAACATGGTGTGGCCCTTAAACAAATATTGGAGCATCAGAATGAAACAATGCCGTTATCGTACCGGATCGGAATTAATGATTGATAATTCGCTAAGTTCTGGCCGTCAGCAGACAAATGACCTGCGTCACCGTTAAACTGCGCCTCCTTGTAAATTTCTCCCTGCAATATGGTTTTACCGCGCCCGGCTATTCAGCATGTTCGCCGCTGTTTTTATAGCGGCAGCCTGCTTCTGCTGCTGTCGTCACTCGTGCTGCTGAGTAATATTTCGATCGCCAACGCAGATTCGCCAAAACGGCCGCAGCGGGTGGTAAGCCTGAACCTATGCACCGACTTGCTGCTGATGCCAGTGGCCGCACCCGGGCAAATTGCGGCATTGAGCGATACGGCGGCGAATCCGGCTTATTCACCCATCGCCGCTACGCTGGGCGAAACGCTGCTGCACGGCGGTAGGGTAGAGCAGATTATCGCCTTACGGCCGGATTTGATTCTCGCGCCGCGTTATATGCGAGGTGCTGCGGAGCTATTAAAGCGCTTAGGTTATCCGGTTACCCACGTCGACTTGCCGGAATCAATGAGCGGCATTGTTGCGGCTGTTAATGAGCTGGGGAAGTTGTTGGGGCAGCAACAACAGGCTGCTCGCGTCGTTGCTGAGTTCAATGCGAAACGCTTGGCCGCCAGTGACTTATTTGCCGGTCAGCGGGCGTTGGTTGTAGGCCCGAATCGTTACACATCCGGCCACGAGGGTTTTAAAGCGAGCTTGCTGACGATGGCGGGTTTAACCAACGCATCGCCGTTTGAGCAGGCTAGTGTTTTATCGTTGGAGCAATTGATTATTACTAACCCGGATATTCTGATTATCGACGATTCCACCCAAAATCAGCACTCTTTGGCACAATCATTCAAGAACCACCCGGCGCTGCAAAAGACACTGGCGACCGGCGCTATTCGTCAGCTGGTGGTGGACTCCAGTAACTGGCTCTGTGCCAGTCCGTATGCGGCGAACATTTGGCAGCAATTAGCGAGCGCCGCTAATGATTAAGCCAATGAACGGGCTGATGAGCAGGAAAGCGGATGGCCGGGCGGTCGGCGCCCCGGCTATTGGTTTGTACGCTGGCTTGGTAGTGGTGTTGCTTGCGCTATTTTCAGTGGCGTTGAATAGTGGCCCTTTGACACTAAATTGGGGCGAAGTGTTTGCTGCTGAACAGAGCGTGAGCAAAATTGTGTTCTGGGAAGTGCGGTTGCCACGGGCCCTGCTGGCAATGTTGGTTGGCGCAACACTCGGTTTTGCCGGAGCCGCGTTGCAGGGCCTGTTTCGTAACCCGCTCGCGGAACCCGGGCTGGTAGGTGTTTCGAATGGCGCTGCACTGGGCGCGGTGCTGGCGATTTATTTTGGTTTGGCCGCGCAGCACGCTTTGCTGTTGCCTACGCTGGCAATGTTGGGCGGTGGTTTGGCGGTTGGCGTGGTGTTCTTACTGGCTGGCCAGCGCAGTTCGGTGGCGACTCTTATTCTGGCCGGCGTGGCCGTGAATGCGGTGCTTAGCTCGCTTATCGCCATGGCACTCAATTTTGCGCCTAACCCGTACGCGCTCACTGAAATTGTATTT
>CAJQNE010000039.1 GCA_905479545.1 uncultured Gammaproteobacteria bacterium
CCGGCAGTTGCGGTGAGGCGCAGTTTTCATCGAGTGTCAGCGGTACAAACTGGTTGTCCGAATGCTCACTGCTGGTCATAAAACCGAGGCTGCTGTCTTTTGCGGCCTGAAAGTAGTCCGCGGGTGTGGTGCCAATTTCACCGTCGGAAAAACCACTGTGCTCGTGAATAGAGCCTACGAGCGGAATAAATTCTGCGGCATTCCCAGCGCCGTCACTCGACGCGACATCACAAATAATGGGGCCAACATCAACCGCGTCGCCGCTCCGCGAAATATCAGCATCATTAAATTGCGGCGAAGATGAACCGCCACCACAGGCTGATATTGTGAGGCAAAACGACATGACTAACGTGCGAGGGAAAAATTTTCTGTCTGCTAAGCGCATATAACTAACCGGGCGTTATTATGGTTAGATTAAAATAACACAGTTTTGTTTCAGCGTAGTGACGGCGTCTTGCCCCGGCCTATTCTTCAATGAGCTGATAGTCGCCTTTTCCTGCACCGCACTCCGGGCACATCCAGTCATCCGGAATATCGTCAAAAGCGGTACCTGGCGAAATGCCGCTGTCCGGGTCACCTAGTGCTTCATCGTAGACGTGTGCGCAGTACAGGCAGCGATAACGTTTAGTATTCATAGTGTTGGAGTTCCGGCTGACTTGCTTGCGGGGTAAATAGTCGGTTGTATGGCAAAACCATGATGAATCGCCAAATCATATTGACGGAGTTGCGGTTCCAACAGCTGCCAGACTTTGCGGTTGTTATAAAACGGTGTGCTTGGGTAAATGTGATGAATAAGATGGTAGTTTTGGTTCTGCAACGCGGGCCCCAACAGCCACTCATAGCCAACCCGCACGCTGGTAGCGCGGGTGAAATTGTCAGCTTGCGAGGTATCGTGCGGCACATGCGGCAGCCAGAAAAAACTGAAGCCAAGCATTACCTGAATAACCCGCGATGGAATCAGCCAGAGCCAAAAAAGCTGCCAACCGTAACCCGCAGCAATCAAGCCAACGAATAGCAGCCCAACCAATGCGGCTACCTTTAGCGAAGATCGCAACAATGGCGCGGAAATTTTGTCGCCGTGTA
The DNA here is from genome assembly GCA_905479545.1 of uncultured Gammaproteobacteria bacterium. GTDB lineage: Bacteria > Pseudomonadota > Gammaproteobacteria > CAJQNE01 > CAJQNE01 > CAJQNE01. Next base: position 1,084 of record CAJQNE010000039.1, read on the forward strand.
GCACCGCATGGCGCAAATAGAGCACATCAATAAACGCCCAACGCAGCGGCAGTGACCAAGCCGGGCCATGCATTACCTGATCCGGGTCTTTCTCGCCGTTCGCGAAGCGATGATGAAGAATATGACCCCAGCGGAAAAGCTTCAGGTTCACATAAGGCGCCACTAATAGCACTGCACTCTGGCCAAAGAAGTCGTTTAACTTGATGTTGGTCGATATCGAGCGGTGGATTGCATCGTGAACGATACTGAACGCCACGTAACCCACCACGCTGTTAATAATGGCGCCTAGCCAAAGCGGTAGTAGCCCGGTAAAACCCAACACGTACACACTAATGAATGAGCTCATTAGCACCAACCAAAGCACCACAATAGGCCACGAAACAGCCGAGGCAGTCGTTAATGCCTTGAAACGCCGCCGATCGTTGTCTGACAACTTTTGTAGGTCAATATCAGGTCGGGACATCATCAGCTCCGGGCGCGTGGCCTGTTAATCAGTAGTCGTTACGGGCCTTATATGCGGCCCGAGAATGCTGTTAATCAGTGGTTCAAATAAATCATCAATGCTGCAGCCATGAACTAACTGCTGGCCGACGTGCAGACTAATCAAGCCGTGCGCCGCCACCCAAAACTGATGCGCCACCAGCCGCACTTCTTTAGCCGTTACCCCGTCCGCAGCCGCTGCGACCAGTTGCTCGGCATATTCCACTATGCTCTGGCGGGCAGCATGTAGCGCGGGAAATTCGGCCGGCGGCTGCTGTGAAGAAAAAATCAGCAGGTATTCATCGGGGTGGGATTCCGCGAACTCCAGGTAAGCAGCTGCCAACCGCCGAATTCGGCCAACGGCAGTGCTCGCTGCCGTAACCCGTTGCAGTACGAAAGCCTGAAAATTCTGCGTGCTTAGTACCCGTAGCGCGACCAGTAGCTCTTGTTTGCTTTCGAAATAACGATAAGGCTGTGTGTGGCTGGTACCAGCCGCATCCGCCAGCCGGCGAAACGAAACCGCGCTTTCGCCCTCGTCGCGGTAAAGCTGCAGCGCGCACGAGGTCAGTCGGTTACGGGTGGTGAAGAATGCTTCATCGGATAATTTAGGTCTGCCCATGTGTTTATTTAACAACGTATATTATACAGTGTCAAGAAAACTCTTCCGAAGATCGCTATTGGCCCGGGCCGACTATTAAGCGCTGGCGGAAATAGTCGGCTGGACTCTGCTGCCAAACGGCTTAAACTAGACGGCAACATTAGATGCGGGCGTTAGCGGCACGATGAGCTGCTAGTAGGACGAGCCCCGAACCACAAAACACTGAGAGCGCTTATGTCTGCTGATAAAGCAAAAATTATCTACACCCTTACCGACGAAGCACCACTACTCGCAACGCACTCGCTGCTGCCAATTCTCGAAACTTTCGCTGCCGCGGCCGATATAGAAATTGAAACCAGCGATATATCCGTCGCTTCGCGGATTCTCGCGAACTTCCCGGATTATTTGGAAGACGATCAAAAAGTGCCCGACAACCTCGCCACTCTGGGCGAGCTGACTCAAAATCCTGAAACCAATATCGTTAAACTTCCCAATATCAGCGCGGCGATACCGCAGCTGAGTGAGGCCATTAAGGAGCTGCAGTCGAAGGGTTATAAAATTCCAGACTTCCCTGCCAACCCGAAAACTGACGAAGAAAAAGAAATTCGCTCGCGCTACGCCAAAGTTATTGGCAGTGCGGTAAACCCGGTACTGCGCGAAGGCAACTCAGATCGTCGTGCGCCGCCGGCAGTTAAACGTTTTGCCCAGAAAAACCCTCACTCCATGGCCCGCTGGAGCCAGGCCTCGCGCACCCACGTAGCGCATATGCACGGCGGCGATTTTTACTCCAGTGAAGTTTGCAACGTTATAGACCGCGATTGCGATGTACGCATGGAGCTGGAAACCGATTCCGGCGAAACGATTGTGCTGAAAGAGCACACCGCCCTGCTGAAAGACGAAATAATTGACAGCATGTTCATGAGCGCTAAGGCGCTCTGTGCATTTTACGAAGAGCAAATGGACGACGCGAAAGAAACCGGCGTGTTGTTCTCGCTGCACGTCAAAGCGACGATGATGAAGGTTTCGCACCCGATCGTATTCGGCCATGCCATTAAGGTTTATTACAAAGACCTGTTTGCCAAACACGGCAAGCTATTTGATGACCTCGGCGTAAACCCGAATAACGGCCTCCGCAGTGTTTACGAGAAAATTGAACAACTGCCGTCGTCAATGAAAGAAGAAATTCTGCAGGATATTCACGCCTGCTACGAGTCGCGCCCCGACCTGGCGATGGTTGATTCAGCCAAAGGCATTTCCAACCTGAACTCGCCCAACGATGTGATTGTGGATGCTTCCATGCCGGCGATGATTCGTAACGGCGGCCAGATGTGGGGACCATCCGGCAAACTGCGTGATACCAAAGCAGTGATTCCGGAAAGCACCTTTGCCCGTATTTATCAGGAAATTATCAGCTTCTGCAAAACCAATGGCGCATTCGACCCCACCACCATGGGCACCGTACCGAACGTAGGCCTGATGGCGCAGAAAGCGGAAGAATACGGTTCGCACGACAAGACCTTTGAAATTCCCGAAGGTGGTATGGCGCGAGTTGTAGATGACAGCGGCAAGATACTCTCTGAGCAACGCGTGGAGAAAGGCGACATTTGGCGGATGTGCCAAACCAAAGACGCACCGATTCAGGACTGGGTAAAACTCGCCGTAAAACGCGCCCGCGAATCCGGCCTACCGGCAATTTTCTGGCTGGACGAGTACCGCCCGCACGAAGCGATGCTGATTAAGAAAGTCCGTACCTACCTGAAAGATCACGACACCAGCGGCCTCGATATTCATATCATGTCGCCGCTGCGCTCTATGCGCTTCACACTGGAGCGAATTATTCGTGGCAAGAGCACCATTTCAGTGACCGGCAACATTCTGCGTGACTACTTAACCGACCTGTTCCCGATTCTGGAACTCGGCACCAGTGCAAAAATGCTATCCGTCGTGCCATTGATGGCAGGTGGCGGTCTGTTTGAAACCGGTGCTGGCGGTTCTGCGCCGAAGCACGTTGAGCAGCTGGTTGAGGAAAACCACCTGCGCTGGGATTCGCTGGGTGAGTTTCTGGCGTTGGCTGTCTCGATGGAAGAAGTCGGCAATAAAACCGGCAACGAGAAAGCAAAAATTCTGGGCCGCACATTAGACGAAGCGACCGGCGAGCTACTCGAACAGCAAAAAGGCCCGTCACGCCGCACCGGCGAATTAGACAATCGTGGCAGCCACTTCTACCTGGCACTCTACTGGGCACAGGCACTCGCCAAGCAAACCGACGATACTGAGCTTCAAAAGCTATTCGCACCGCTAGCAAAATCGCTGGCCGACGACGAGCAAAAGATTGTCGATGAACTTAATAACGTGCAAGGCAAGCACGTAGATATTGGCGGTTACTATATGCCGGATCATGACAAGCTGGCAGAAGTAATGCGGCCTAGTAAGTCGTTTAACGATGCGTTGGCGACTTTAACGAGTTAGGCGATAGTCCGTAGGTCGGCATCGCGAAGCATGCCGACAGGTTGGAGGGCCTTAGCGGGCTTCGTCGGCTTGCAAGCGAAGCCGACCTGCGGGATATCTGATGCTAACCGTTCTAGCTGAACCCACAACTCCCGTTCAGCCTGAGCCTGTCGAAGGCTTTTAGTAGGCCTTCGACAGGCTCAGGCTGAACGGTTTTTTGTTTTGGCAACGTACTTGGCTAAGTAACCCGGGAAGACTTTCAGCTGCACGCCCGACAGGTCAGACCCTCGCGCCAACAAGCTCAACGGCCTCACCGGCCCAGACAATCGACGCCTGCTCCGACAAAATACCCAGACGCAAACCCAGATAGCGGCCCTGCTGCTGATCAGTCAGGACGCTAAGGTCAGCATAATACTCACTCATAATCGCCTGATATAACACCAGACGGTCCTGATGAAATGCCAACCGCCGTCGCAGCTCAGCGACTAAAGTCGCCCGGTCCACATCGCCCAACGCATAGAGCTTAACCAGCAACTCCTCTTTTACTGAAGGTGGGTCAGTCGGTGTCGCAACCCATTCATCCACCACATCACGGCCTGCTTTAGTAATGTTATAAACGATACGATTAGGCCGCTCCGATTGCTCAACGGTTTCGCCTTTAACCCAGCCCGAATCAGACATTTTGTGCAGCTGCTGATAAATTTGCTGATGGCTGGCTTTCCAGAAAAACCCGAGGGTTTTTTCGAAGCGCTTGCCTAGCTCATAACCCGACCGGGGCCTGTCGAGCAGCGACACTAGGATTGCATGCGACAGTGCCACGGCTAACTATGCCGCCAGTACGCGGGTACGGGCCGCGTCATACTCAAGGCGTAATTTAGCAACATACTCAGCAGTGGTTTGAACCTCTTTAACAGAGCCAATACCTTGACCGCAGCCCCAGATATCCTTCCAGGCTTTGGCATCAGACGAGCCAAAATCCATTTTGCTCGGGTCGGAAACCGGCAGGTTGTCCGGGTCCATTCCGGCGTTTCTGATCGACGGTTTTAAGTAATTGCCATGAACGCCGGTGAACAAGTTGCTGTAAACAATTTCGTCCGCTGCATTATCAACAATCGCCTGCTTATAGCGTTCATCGGCATTGGCTTCTTTAGTCGCAATAAACGCCGAGCCAATGTAAGCCATATCAGCTCCCATCGCTTGCGCTGCAAGAATGCCATCACCGGTTGAGATAGCACCTGAGAGCAGCAGCGGGCCGTCGAACCACTCACGAATTTCCTGAATCAATGGCATTGGCGATAACTTGCCAGCATGGCCACCAGCACCGGTCGCAACGGCGATTAAGCCATCAGCGCCCTTCTCTATCGCTTTTTTAGCAAACCGGTTATCAATAATGTCGTGCAAGGTAATGCCGCCATAGGAGTGAATCGCATCATTCAACTCTACCCGCGCGCCCAGCGATGTAATCACAATCGGCACCTTGTACTTCACGCACATTTCAATGTCGTGCTCCAGCCGGTCGTTACTGCGATGAACAATTTGGTTCACGGCAAACGGTGCTGCAGGATTATCCGGATTCGCCTGATTGTACTCATCCAGCTCAGTGGTAATACGCTTCAGCCATACCTCTAACTCGGAAGCCGGCCGGGCGTTAAGCGCCGGAAAGGAACCAACGATGCCCGCTTTGCATTGGGCAATCACCAGATCCGGATTCGAGATAATAAACAGTGGTGACCCCACCAGCGGCAATGACAAGCGGTTTTTCAGAATGGCAGGTAAAGACATGGACAAACTCCAGGGTGGCTATTAAGTATGTAGCGACTATATAAGCAAATAATTGCATATGCAATAGTTTGTTTATAAATACTCTTAAATGACAAGGTAGCTACCAGCGCAAGCAATAACGCAGCGCGCGCCGAAGCGCTATAGTCCGGTCATGAAACCGTTAATTGCCGCGACCCTCTATCCTCTGACGATTCTTGCCACCTTATTGATCGGCTATAACCTGCTATATGCCCAGCAGCTACCGCTATTGAGCATTTTGCTGCCGCTGTCGCTGGGCTTTTTGGTGGTAGGAATAATGGAGCGACTGCAACCGTACCGGCCTGCATGGAATCAGTCTCATCAGGATGTACCCACCGATAGCCTGTACATCGGCATCAATGTCGGACTTCGGGAACTGGTCAACATTGGCTTTAAACTAGGCCTCATTAGCCTAGCGGCCGCAGTAGGTTTGGACAGTAACGGCTTGGGTGTTTGGCCGACCGACTGGCATCCGTTACTTCAGGTACTGCCAGCGCTGGTCGTGTTCGATTTTTTTGAATACTGGTTCCATCGCTGCTCGCACCGTTACCGTTTTCTTTGGCGCTTTCACGCCGTGCACCACAGCCCGAAACGGCTGTACTTCTTTAATGCCGCCCGCTTCCACTTTGTCGATTGGATTGTTCTGAGTGCTATCGAAGTCGCCGTGCTATTTGCGATGGGAGCTGACCCGAAAGTAATCGCGTTGTGTGTGATATTTATCCAGGTTCACGGCTTATTCCAACACGCCAACATCGAGCTAAAGCTCGGACCACTCAATTACCTGGTCAGCGGCCCTGAACTGCACCGTTGGCATCACTCAAAAATCGTCAGCGAGTCGGATACAAACTTTGGCAACAACGTCATTATCTGGGACATTTTGTTCGGCACTTACTACCTGCCTAAAGAGCGGCAAGTCGGCGTCATTGGCCTGCTAAACCCGGCATATCCCGAGAGTTATTGGGGCCAGTTAAAAGCGGCGTTTCTTAGAACACCGGTGGATAAGCCCCTAGACTATTACCAAAGAAAGGCCCACTACGAGCAGCTAATCGCTGCGGAAAATAACCGGGCCACTGGCCGAAACTAAGATTTTCAGCTTAGCTTCCCGGAGCGGTAGCGCCTGTGCCCACAGGCGCATCAAACAACGGGTTATAGGCCTGCTCACGCAAGGCTGGTGCGGTGCCAGCGCCGAGTGAAACTCCTTCTTCGTAGCCTGCCGGATATACCGGATCAGGATCGGTGGCGAGCGTGGTGCCATTTTCACTGCCGTATTTATCTTCGGTAATAATGTACCCGAAAGAGTTGTGCGTCAGACCCAGTAGCATCATGTCGGTATCGGGCGCTAAGCTGCGTATATATTGGCCAAAAGGATTACTGGCCTCACCGGGAATCGTGACAACCTCTAATGCCTCACAACCAATGCGGCCGAGGGTGAGTCGACTAACCACCGTGCTGGCATTAGCCACTACCTGTGGGTCAGCGGTAGCGCGGGCATCGGGGTCGGGGTTACCGCTGACAAAGTCGTAATATCCGTTAAAATAGCCTTTCGCGCCCACCACCTGAAACAGCGAATTTGTAACGGGCACAGAAGCCGTTGCCGTGTCGTAGGCCAGCTCCGGCATAAAACGTTGTGGCTCATCACTAATTATTTCGATAGCCCGTTCAGCCAATGCCTCGCCCATCAATACCGCGGCCACCTCTCTACTGGCACCCTCCGGCACATCCGCCTGATTGCTACCGGAAGCGTCGGCTATCGGGCCGTTAAAGTAGAGCGACGTGCTACCAGGGTATTGCTGCTCCATCGCATCGTTAAGGCCGGTGATGTAATCGCCATGAATAAAGCGATAGTCAGAACCCATTTTGGTCGGATGAGCGACATACTGCACCAACGTACCGATTACGGCGTTATTGCCACTATCATCGGCATTCAACGCCCTCGCCTGCAGCACCGCCATCTGCATATCAGTGCCGATAGTGTCGTCCACCCGGCGATAACTATTGAAGCTCGGATCATCAATAATGCCGGTGCTGTAATACACTTCTGCATCCTGCATTCCGGCAAGCGCTTCAGTAGCGGCAGCAGCCGCTGCAGTATATAAACGTTGCCGCCATTCAAATGGCACGCCACCCCATAAGCCTTGCAAATCGGCACCGGAATGAGCGTGTGTTGCACCAAACTGAATATTATTTTCGGCAATACCAATAGCTTGGCTTATAGCACGTTTAACACCTTTTTGAATAATGTTACCCGTGCCCACCGCATCGAGAGTAACAAACGCGACCAACACACCATCAGTCTGTTCTATCAGCAGCAAGCGTACGTGCGAATCGGCCATTACCCCCTCGATGGGCGCTTTGCCAGCCAGCGACAACGGGCTTTCGCAGTCGGTCGCGTCAACCCGGCGCAAGCCAAATCCACCGAGATAAAACTGTTGCTTTAAGTCATCACAGTATTCATGATCCTGCCCGTCGATATCCTGCTGTGTCGGACTAGCCACTCGCTTAGCCGCCCCCGCTCTTAACGGCGCGCCAATAGGGTCATCATCAATAATCGCCACCGCTGCGGTCGCTTGCGACACCACAGCTCCAACCGGATTCGACAAGGCAATTTCAAGCGTTTCCAGCGGTTCATTACACTCGTCCGCCAGCACGCTCACATCGATCGTTTTGCTGGTTTCGCCAGCGGCAAATTGCACGGTACCACTCACCGCTGTGTAGTCCCTACCGTCAGTCGCCGACGAAGACTGGCTCACATAATCCACTGACACAGACTCATCAGCTGCCGGTGACAACTGCACGGCGAACGTAACGACTTGTGAACCCTCATTGCCTTCGGAAAACGATGCCGGGGCCGCAACAGCTAACCGCGGCTGCGTGTCAGTTTCAGGCGGCATTTCAGGTTGATCATCAGGGGTCGATGGCGTTTCGGCCACAGGTGATTGGCCGGCAGAGTTGCTGCCGGGGCTACTACCACCACAAGCACTCACAATCACTGCGCAGGTCAACCCAAAGGCGAATACGAATCCTTTTTTCATGCTCTTATCTCCTCCGGCAACGGTCGAAGGTCGCAGGAAATTACGCTGTTATTATGTTTTTACGCTTAAGCAAAAGACTAATCGTCACGGCTTGAGCGCTATTAAAAACAGCGACTTATGGCTTAACAGCCAGTGCTGAATGCCAATAATAATAACGCGGAGAACTGAAATAACGCAATCGTATTCGGTTTTATGGAATAGCTACGATTAAAGCTGTCTTGCTAAAGGAACACTCACAGTCTTCCTATAGCCGTTCACCCTGAGCGCGCCGAAGGGTCCGCAGTGGCCTTCGACACGCACAGGCTGAACGGGGCAATGGTAATTGACTAAAACGAATCGCCGGGAATCCGGACTGCGCCTTCCATTAGTACCCGCGCACTCCGACTCATAATGGCTTTGGTCACCGTCCACTGCCCATCAGTTTGCTTCGCTTCAGCACCGACCCGCAGCGTGCCGGAGGGATGGCCAAACGTAACTGCCTCACGCTCACCGCCACCCGCAGCCAGATTGACCAAAGTGCCCGGAATAGCAGACGCGGCACTAATCGCTACCGCCGCCGTACCCATCATTGCGTGGTGTAACTTACCCATCGACATTGCCCGAACGTTCAAATCGATATCGCCAGCGCTAATCGCTTTACCGCTGGACGAGGTATATGCGGCAGCTGGCGCGACAATCGCAACCTTGGGCGTGTGTTGTCGGGCCGCCGCTTCGCTTATATCGCTGATCAAGCCCATTTTTACTGCACCGTGGGCCCGAATAGTTTCAAATCTCTCTAGCGCTTGGTCATTGCTGTTTACGTCATCCTGCAACTCAGTGCCGTCATAACCAATATCAGCCGCGTTAATAAATATCGTTGGAATACCGGCAGAAATCATCGTCGCATCAAGCGTGCCCACTCCGGGCACTTCTAGCTGATCCACTACACTGCCGGTAGGAAACATTAATTCATCGCCTTCCACCGGGTTTACAAAAGCGACCTGCACTTCCGCGGCGGGAAATGTCACGCCGTCTAATTCAAAATCGCCGGTTTCCTGAACTTCGCCGTTAGTCATTGGCACATCAGCCAAAATAATTTTGCTGGTATTCGCCTGCCAAATTCTCACCGTGGCCACACCATTTTCAGGCATACGATCAGCGGCCACCATGCCGTTACTTATCGCAAAAGAACCTACCGCTGCTGTGAGATTGCCGCAGTTACCGCTCCAGTCGACAAAAGGCTTATCGATAGAAACCTGGCCGAACAGATAATCGACATCAAAACCCTCTCGCTCACTCTTACTGAGAATAACGATTTTGCTGGTACTGGAAGTCGCGCCACCCATGCCGTCGGTGTGCTTTCCGTAGGGGTCAGGGCTGCCAATAACCCGCAGCAACAATTTATCGCGAGCCGCTCCGGGCTGCTGCGCTGCCGCTGGCAAATCCGCTAAGTTAAAGAACACCCCTTTGCTCGTGCCGCCGCGCATGTAAGTAGCAGGAATTTTAATTTGAGGAGAGTGAGTCATTAAGGAAAAATCCGGGTAGTGGGCCGCGCAGCTAGCTATTCGACCGATAACGATAGTGTTCACTAGTTTACCAGACCGCCTGCTCAAAAAATCTCTCAAGCCAGGTAAAAGAATCAATCAAGCCCCCACTAAAGCCACTCAGCGATATTCATAAACATCAATACGTTATTGATGAAACAATGCAACACAAGTTATAACCTAGCTAAATTATTTTCAGGTATAGTTAAAACTATTAAAAGACCGCTCAATAGAAAGCCCTAGGCAGGCTTTGATGAAGCGATACAAAATATTCAAGGTGACGTAACCGGCTAGCTTAGGGGCTTGTGTCGGCGGCTCGATCGGAGAGACAAAAATGACATTGATCAACGCAAATAAGAACCGAATGAACGGTTCGGACTTCGGCATCCTGAAACCAATTAGCGCGCTACTAGTAACCATCGCGCTCGCTAGCTGTGGTGGCGGAGGGTCGCAGAGCCCTGGCGGTGGTAGCGGAGGCGGCGGTAACTCCGGCGTTCCGAATGGCGGCGGAACCACCACCCCCCTGTCACGCTTCGATCTGGCCGGAGGCTGCTATTTCTTACGGGCCGATGGTCAATTTATCGAACGCGACGGCAGCAATTTTGTCGCTACCGGCAGCGACGACAGCAACGCCCAGCGCTTTTACATGCAACCCGCCAACCTTGGCCGCTACCTGTTCTATACCGACGACCAGCAGCTAATGACCGGCAACGGCTCAGCAATTACGGCAACGCCGCAAGCCGACGCAGCCGACGGCTCCGACTGGACCTTCGAGGGTGATGCCGGCAGCTATAACGTCCGGTCTCTCGATCAACCCATCAGCGTCGCAGACAACGGACTCCTTGTTCAGGGCGCCCCTGCGTCAGTGCTGCAATTCGAACCAGCCAATGGCTGCCAGCCCTACCCGGAAATGCCTACCGGCATCGCAGCGGAAACGTTTAAAGGCCAGGCAGCGGGCCAACCCGTCATCGGTTTCGCTGAAATCCATGCCCACATGGGCATGGGTCACGAGATGTCGGACGGCAGCGAAGATGTTGGCCCATCGGCTGGCGGCGTGCTCTGGGGCCAGGCAGTGAATCGCTTTGGCGTAACGCATGCGCTCGGCGACTGCGCCGAATTGCACGGCCCTAACGGTCGGTTGAGCGCCGAGAATATTATTCTCGACCAAGACCCGACGGCCAGCCACGATACCGAAGGCTGGCCGTCGTTTATCGATTGGCCATTCCACGATTCATTCCTGCACCAGCAGCAGTATTGGAAATGGCTGGAACGCACCTGGAAATCCGGCCTGCGCTTTATGGTAACGCTGGGCACCGGTATTGAAGCACTGTGCAATATTGCTCAGGCCAGCTACGGCGATCCGAACTCAGACTGTCGCGACATGGGTAACGGTGAAGACCAGGTTCGCTACATGTACGACGTGCAGGATTATATTGATGCCCAGAACGGCGGGCCGGGCCAAGGTTGGTTCCGGGTTGTGACTGACCCGCAACAGGCTCGCGAAGTGATAGCCGAAGGCAAGCTTGCCGTGGCTATTGGCTACGAATTTTCCAATATCTGGTTCTGTCGCGTTACCTTTAACGCCGATGGCAGCGAGAACCGCGAGTGCGACGAGGACAGCATCGATGCGGAAATTGATCGCGCCTGGGATTTGGGCATTCGCAACGTCTTCCCCTATCACGATATCGATAGCTCACTGGGCGGCACCGGTATCTTCAGCTCGGTGCTGAACTATGTTGGCTTTACAGACACCGGTGGCTTCTGGGAAACCTACGATTGCCCGAACGGCGGCAAGGGCGACACCTACTTTTACAACGCCGGTGCAGAGCTGGAGACGGCTCCGTTGGCGGCATTTAATGAGCCCTTCCAGCAGGCTATCGGCCAGGCAGGTATCGCCAGCCTGCCGCTGTACGGTGATGAAAGGCAGTGTAACGCCCGTACGGTTACCGACCTCGGCGCTTATGCCATCAACCGGATGATGAAAAAAGGCTTTGTTATTCACATCGACCACGGCGAGATACTCAACAAGCAATATCTGCTGGATGAAGGCGCTAAAACCACACCGAACTATCCGCACCCCTCCGGTCATGGCGCACAGGGCGGCCTTTCTATGGCGCAGGCTGAGCAGATGATTCGCCAGGGCGGCATTATCTATCCGGCGCTGCCCAACGGCGCAGAATGGGCCGCCTTCCACGACCGGCTAAAACCGGTGTGGGACGCCTCCGGCACGACTCGACCGTTCGCTGTCGGGTACGGCGCGGATGCCAACGGTCTACGCAAATTGCCGGAGTCGCGTGGCGCGGGTGCCGACCCGGTGCAATACCCCTTCACGCTATTTTCCGGCGCTGATTGGAACGGCGCGGAATTTGCTGGCCTGTCGCCCATGCTGGTGGAAATGCTGAATATTCCCGGTGGCCGGGCCTGGGATATCAATCAGGACGGCATGTACCACTACGGCATGATTCCGGATATTATCGAAGAGATTCGGATTGAGGGTGGCGGCGAAAAACTCAGCACGCTTTATCGCTCAGCGGAAGCCTACCTGCAAATGTGGGAACAAACACTGGCCGCCTCTGCCAACGCGCGGGCACAAAACCTGCCGGTGCCTACCGTGTTGCCGATAGCACCGACTAACTAGTCGTTACGCCAGGCACTGCTGTCGGCTCAGCCCGTTGCGGCTGAGCCGATTTTACATAGGAACTGCGACTCTGTTGCTACGTGTCTCCAGCCTTATTTTTATCAGCGGCTTTCTTGTTACGCCTGCTGCAATGGCACACAGCTTTGGCAGGCTATACGTGTTGCCCGTGCCATTCTCGTTGTACGCATGGGCCTGCGCGGGCACGCTACTCGCCTCCTTTATATTGATAGGCTGGTTGGCGCGCAGCAAAAACCCAGCCCGCTATAGCCAACCACTCACTGAAAAAAACCAATACAAAAGCGTAACTGTGCCTCGCTGGCTACTGCCCGTCTTACAGTTTATAAGCGTCGCAATATTAGCCCTCACCATTGCCACCGCGCTATACGGTAATCGTGACCCCTACCGCAATTTCAGCGCAATCGCTTTCTGGATAACCTTTGGCCTCGGGCTGACTTACGCGACCGCGTTTGTTGGCAATATTTATGCCGTACTTAACCCCTGGCGCGGCTTGGCAGACGGTATTGGGTTGGTCTGGAAAAGCTATAGTCGCGGCATACTGCGCTACCCCAAATGGCTGGCCGACTGGCCCGCGCTGGCGCTATACCTTGGCTTTATCGGCTATGAACTGTTGGGCACCGATAAAACTGCCACGCTGGGCTGGCTGCTGGTTGGCTACACCACGCTTAACTTGCTGGGTGTGTGGCTAATTGGTGCTAACGCCTGGTTCAGGCATTGCGAATTTTTCGCGCTGTTCTATCGGCTAATCGGCCTGCTGGCACCTATTAACTGGCAGCGCGATAACCACAACAAAGTAACCCTGCAATGCCGGCCACCACTGTCGGGCTTATGGCGCGAACGCCCGGCTACTATCAGTACCGTCGCTTTTGCACTGGCGATGTTATCCACCACGGCCTTTGATGGCCTCAGCGCCACCCGCATTTGGGTGCAACTGTTCTGGGCCGACCCCTATGGCATAGTCGAGCCGCTGATAGGCGCGCGCCCCATGACCGACCTTGCCACCGCCTTGCCCTGGTATTTCCGCTGGCAGGTGCTCTGCCTTATCGTCTCGCCGCTGCTGTACTTTGTCGTTTATTGCGTCGGTATCGGCTCGGCAAAAATAGTCTCTGGCAGCCAGCGCTCATTACGCGAATTACTGCTTGATTTCGGCTACAGCCTGCTACCCATTGCACTGGTTTACCACGCCACCCACTACGCCACGCTACTACTCAACGACGGCCTGAAAATACTCAGTGTCATCTCCGACCCGTTCGGCTGGAGCTGGGATATATTCGGCACCGCCTGGAAATTCCGCGCGCCGATTCTGCCGGAAATGAGCTGGGTATGGCATGCCCAGGTTGGCCTAATCGTTATCGGCCATATCGCCAGCGTATACGTCGCTCATCGCATAGCGTTACAGCACTTCGAAACCAGGCAAAGAGCACTGAGCAGCCAACTACCCATGTTATTGCTAATGGTGGCTTTCACAATTGCCGGCCTATGGATACTCGAGCAACCGCTAACCATCGAACGAATGACCTAACAACAAGAACATTTACCGCAGGTCAGCATCGCTTGCACGCCGACTAAATGGTGGGTCATTGCAAAAATTGTCGGCTTGCAAGTGAAGCCGACTTACCGGTCTCAGGCGGGCTTGCTGTCCAATAAGGCGCGAATCTTTGGCAGCACAGCCTCAGTAGCTTGCCTGCCTAACTCGACACAGTTTTCAAACGAGGTGAAGTCTGCCCAGAACACTTCTGAGGTATCCGGTGCGACGATTACGTCGGCGGTTTTTAGCTGTAGCCGACGCAGGTGGTGGCGGGAGATATCGGCGGCTCGCATGGCAATTTCGAAGCTACCGGTAACGCCGGGCAAGGGGCTGATGACGGGTGATAAATCGACAGCGATGACAATATCCGCACCCATCTTGCGCACTACCGAACAGGGCACCGGGTTAACAATACCGCCGTCCATAAGCTGCCGCTCGCCGAGGGTGATGGGTGGGAAAACACCGGGGATGGCACAGCTTGCCATTAGCCCTTCAATTACCGGACCAGAATTGAGTACCACCTCTTCGCCACTGTTCAAATCAAAACACACGGCAGAAAACGGGATTAAGCTTTCTTCGATGTTCAGCGGTGGTATCAAAAAATCGACGTTACTCCGGAGAGTATCTTCGTCGAATAACGACGGTTTAGTGAGCGACGAAGCGAGAATACTGCCCTTCGCCAGTCTTACCCGGAACTTGTCGTACAGCGTTTGCTTGTCCTCTTCGCGCTGGCGTAAGTAATTTAGCCGCGTGTCTTTGTATAGCGAAGATTCCAGATAGCCACGGACATGCGTTATGTTCGGCTGCACTTTAGGCCGGAACGCGTACATGGCCGCCATCGCCGCACCCGCACTGGAGCCGGCGATGAAATCGGGTGTTAACCCTTCCCGCTCCAGTACTTCCAGCACGCCCAAGTGAGCAAAACCACGAACGCCGCCGCTGCCGAGCGCTAACCCTAGCTTCATATGCTGCTTATCGCTGCAAGTTAATGACTAGGCGGCTTTGTTCGATTCCAAAAACTCCTGAGCGAAGCGCTGCAACACACCACCGGCGTTATAGGTATCCACTTCTTCAGCAGTATCCAAACGACAGGTCATTGGCGTTTCGACCGTTTCACCGTTCTCACGATGAATCACCAGCGTCAGCGTGGCACGTGGCGCAATCTTACCGACCACATCGTAGGTTTCGGTGCCATCGAGACCGAGGGTAATACGGGTAGTGCCATTCTGGAATTCCAGCGGTAGCGTGCCCATGCCGATCAGGTTTTGGCGGTGAATACGCTCGAAGCCTTCGGCGGCGATCACTTCTACACCGGCAAGACGCACGCCTTTCGCCGCCCAGTCACGTGAACTGCCTTGGCCATAGTCGGCACCGGCAACGATAATAAGTGGCTGCTTGCGGGTCATATAGGTTTCAATCGCTTCCCACATGCGTACCACTTCACCTTCTGGCTCAACCCGGGCCAGCGAGCCTTGCCGTACCTCGCCGTTGTCGTCACGAACCATTTCATTGAGCAATTTCGGGTTAGCGAAGGTAGCGCGCTGAGCGGTCAGGTGATCGCCGCGGTGAGTGGCGTAAGAGTTGAAATCAACTTCCGGCACGCCCATTTTGTGCAGATAGGCACCGGCGGCGCTATTCATTTGAATCGCATTAGAGGGCGATAAGTGATCGGTGGTGATGTTGTCACCCAACACGGCTAATGGCCGCATGCCTTTCATCGTACGCTCGCCGGCGAGTGCGCCTTCCCAGTACGGCGGGCGGCGGATGTAGGTGCTCATCTCGCGCCAGTCGTACAGCGGGCTGATCTTTTTCTCGTTGGCTAGTTTAGCCGTGAACATTGGGTTGTAGACGCTGCGGAATTGCTCCGGCTTGACGCTACTGTTTACGATTTCGGTTATTTCTTCGTCGCTCGGCCAGATGTCCATCAGCCGAATTTCGTTACCGTCTTTATCAGTGCCCAGTACGTCTTTCTCAATATCAAAACGGATGGTGCCAGCAATGGCGTAAGCCACTACCAACGGCGGTGAAGCGAGAAAGGCTTGTTTGGCGTGGGGGTGAATACGGCCATCAAAATTGCGGTTACCCGAAAGTACCGCGGTAGCGTAAAGATCGCGCTCGACCACTTCTTTCTCAATTTCCGGAGCCAGCGCGCCGCTCATACCGTTACAGGTAGTACAAGCAAAGGCGACGACGTCAAAACCCAGCTCCTGCAATTCAGGTAGCAGCTTGGCTTCTTCGAGGTACAGTTTTACGGTTTTTGAGCCGGGCGCCAGTGACGACTTCACCCAAGGCTTTCGTTTTAAACCGAGCTTGTTAGCGTTACGGGCAATCAAACCGGCCGCGATCATATTCCGTGGGTTACTGGTATTCGTACAGCTGGTAATGGCGGCAATTATGCAAGCGCCATCCGGCATTTTTCCGGCCCAGTCATCATCGCTTGGCATTACCGATTTTCCTGCTATACCCCGCGATGCCAGCTCGCTGGTCGGCAGGCTGGCGTGCGGATTCGACGGCCCCGCCATGGTCCGGCCGACTTCTGACATATCAAACGTCAGTACCCGCTCGTATTCGGCAGTTTCCAATGAATCAGCCCAGAAACCGGCTTGTTTAGCATAGTTTTCAACCAGCTTAACCTGCTCCTCGTCACGACCGGTCAGTGTTAAATAAGCGATGGTCTGCTCGTCGATAGAAAACATACCGGCAGTAGCGCCATATTCAGGCGTCATATTGGCGATGGTCGCCCGGTCGCCAACGGTCAGAGCGCGGGCCCCGTCGCCGAAGAACTCCAGGTACGCACCCACTACTTTTTCGGTACGGAGGAATTTGGTGATCGCCAAGACCAGATCGGTACTGGTAATGCCTGGCTGCAGCTTGCCTTTCAGCTCTACGCCA
>CAJQNE010000040.1 GCA_905479545.1 uncultured Gammaproteobacteria bacterium
TACGTCGGCTTCCACCAGCAACCATGGGCCATGACATATTGCCGCTACCGGCTTGCCTTGTTGGAAAAAATTCCGGACAAATTCCACGGCGTGCTCATCGCAGCGCAAAGCATCGGGGTTGTGAACGCCGCCGGGTAGTACTAACCCATCAAAATCGGCGGCATCCGCTCGACTAACAATATTATCGACGCTGAATGTTTTGCCCTTCTCGGTGTGTTCGAAGCCCTGAATATCGTCCTCTTTAATCGATAGCAGGCTTAGCTCTGCACCGGCTGCTTCCAGTTCTTCCCATGGCTGGGTTAATTCGATCTGTTCCACACCGTCGGTCGCTAAAAAGGCTATTTTCTTACCAACTAACTTGCTCATAATTTTAAGCTCCTATTTGTTTACTAACAGGGAGCAGGCTCAAGTACGGATATTTACCTGCGGTTAAGTAAAAGCAATAAATAGGCCATAGCGATAAAGCATTGATTTGAAATGCAAGTTTCAGTTAGTACCGACGGTCTACTTGGAGTAGCTGAATTTTTTTCGCGTTAACTAGCAGCTTTTTCGGGTTGTTTAACCGCAGTTGAAAAGTACGGTAGCTGCTACCATTTAAGAGTTAGGCTCACGATGGAGAATGAACATGGCATCTTTCGAATTACCCGCAGGCAATCCTGATTTCCCGGCAGCGGCATTAGATATTGAAGCCGGTGATGAAACTCAGGCGGAGTTAATACTGGGCGGTGGCTGCTTCTGGTGTACCGAAGCGGTCTATCTGCAGCTGCGCGGCGTATCAGCCGTTGAATCCGGCTATGCCGGTGGCGACGCTGATTCGGCTAATTACAACGCAGTTTGCAGTGGTATGACGGGCCACGCTGAGGTCATAAAAATTACCTACAACCCGCAGCAAATCAGTTTTGCAACGCTGTTGAAGGTGTTTTTCTCTGTCGCACACGACCCCACCCAGCTAAACCGTCAGGGCAACGACCGTGGCACTCAGTATCGCTCAGCTATTTTTTATACCAACGACAAAGAGCATGCGGTGGCACAGGCGTATATTGATCAGCTCGATGAGTTGGCTATTTTTAAACAACCTATCGCGACGACCTTAGAACCGCTCGAAACGTTCTACCCGGCCGAAGCTCACCACCAGAATTATGCGGCACGTAATCCATCCCAGCCCTATATTGCGGGGGTGTCGATGCCGAAGGTGAACAAGCTAAAAAGCACTTATAAGGACATGCTGAAAAGCTGAGAGACGTCTTGGTCAGTAAGCCTTTGCGAAGCGCGTGATGCCGGACAATATGCCAGACAATAAAAAACCACAGCCAGAGCTGTGGTTTTTTATTGTCTGGTCGGAATGGCTTACAAATTAACTTTCTGATGTCCGGAAAGGTCAACGTCCATCTTTTCGCCCGTTACTGCTGCCTTGCCCGCTTCCCACAAAAACTCCAGTCGTTTGCCGCCCGACTGATCCCAGTATTCGCCTTCGATGGGCTCGACTTCAATCAGGCTTAAGGCCGGATCGTCTTTGCCTTCGGGGAACCAGAGCTTCCAGGCAGTCGAATAATATTTTTCGATTAGCGTCCGGTCATCAGTAATTTTCCCGTGGCCGGTCACCGACAAGAACTTTGAACCGCTTTGCATCGTCAGCGCCAAATGGTCATCGAGATGGATCTCAGCGTTTTTTGCCGAGGTTTTTGAGGTCGCAAAGTATATTTTTCCATTGTCGCTGACTCCGCCAATAGCCATAGGTCGTGAGCGAAGCTCACCGTTAGGCTGGCTGGTTACCAGCATGGCTGAATCGAAGTCGTCGAGTAATTCGTAAAAATGTTTTTGTGATTCGGTAAGCATAGTTAACTCCTTTTTGGTGTATCGGTTCAGGCGCTTTTATGGCGCTCAGATCTAACTACGCAATCCCCGTGCCCGTTACAAAATTGTCAATGGAAACAGGCATTAAGCAGACTCCTGTTAGTAACTGTCACCAACAGCCTGCAAAGTTTTCTGGCTCTGTCGTAAAGCTTGCTAAGGGTTTGCCAGTCTATCGGAGTTAGATGTTCTGGCTTCTATATAAATGGCTGATTTAATTATGTTTATCGTCGGTGGCTCGCTTTCTGCATATTGTTCATACAGATTTTCAACAAATTTAAGGTACTTAGCATTAGTGCGATTGGGAGGCAGTTATGGACCAGGTAAACAAAGGTCTACCCGCAGGGCCGGACAGAGCGGCAACTCACAGTGGCCGCCCACTACCGGAAAACCTTGCGGCGGATAGTAACGCGCAGGACCCTGACGAGTCAGGCGCGGCGGGAAGTTCAGCAAAAACCAAGGCAAAAGAAGCCACTACCGCTGCAACGCGGCAAGCAAAGCAGGTTTTACAGGAAGGTGCTCAGCAGTTGCGGGGTACGGCTAACGGCGTGGTCGATCAGGCTGCAACCGATGTAGGCAGACAATTGAGTGAAACAGCAACGGCGGTCCGCAACTCGCTGTCGCCACTACGCGAGCGCCAGCCAAAACTGGCGTCGTTGGCGGATCAGTCGATTAGTAAGCTGGAGCAGACGGCCCTCGATATTGAACGGCAAGATCTGGAGAGCGTGATAGCCGCAACGACTGAGTTTGCTCATCGCCGCCCTGAACTATTTATTGGCGGGGCGGCATTGGCTGGCCTGGCACTGGGCCGGTTTATTCAGCTCGCGGTTGAGTCGGAGTAGCAGATGAATCCAGGTGCTAACCGTGCAACCAGCGACATGTCGACTAAAGATCTCGCGGTCGATGTCGCCCGCGATTCTGCGTTGCTGGCGCAGCTGGAGTTCGAGCTAGCGAAGGCAAAAGCACAGGATGGCCTGACGACGGTGGGCATAGGCATTGTTTATATCGTGCTCGGTGCGTCGATGTTGACCGCTGCGATTATGGCGTTGTTAGCTTCAGCGGTAGCGGGGCTTTCACCGCTAATGCCGCTATGGCTTGCAGCATTAGCGGCCGGGTTGGTAGCGCTGCTGATTGCAGTGATCTTTCTTAAGCTGGCTCAGAAGCGCCTGAAAAACGTCACCAGAGGTGAAACGGCGCCGGAAATTGAGCCGGACTTGCCTGATAGCGACGATTTAACCCCATGAACCGGTTGATGAACTGGTGGAGTAAAACATGACTGATACCGCAGAAATGCAGCGCAAGGTCAACCAAACGCGGGCGCGACTCGAACAATCGCTGACCGCGCTAAACGAACGAATAGAACCCAAAGCAATTATGGAGCACAGCATGAATTATCTTACTGAGAACGGTTCCGACGTCGCGCGAGGCGGCCTTGATTTTATCCGCGAAAACCCACTGGCGGTGGGCGTAGTCGCCGCTGGCCTGGCATGGCTGGCGCTTGGTGGCGGCCCTAATAGCCGCCAAATTTCTAACCGCGCGCGGCATCCGTTTGCCTCTGGCAACGACGACCGGGCTTTCGACGCACAGGCATTCGATGTCTACGCCAATGACAAACATGCCGGCGATTACCGCCCGCATCACCTCGCGGGTAGCGCAGACGCCGAGTCGTTACGTGATCGTGCGGGTGACTTCGGCGACAGGCTGAAACATCAGGCTGATAATGCAAGGGACAAAGCAAGCGACGCAGCGGCCTCGGCCGCTAATGCGGCGCGCGAGTTTAGTGCCGATGCGGCTGATCACGCCAAAGACTTTGGCGGTAGTGTTGCTGAGAGTAGTCGCGAAGCTTTTGACGCTGGCATGGCGCACGCACGGTCGGCAGCTAGTACTACGGCGAGCTATGGCAGCAAGCAATTGCAGGAGCGGCCGCTGGTCGTTGGTGGCATTGCTCTGCTTGGCGGCGTAGCGCTGGCAATGATGCTGCCGCGCACCCGGACGGAAGCGCGGGTTATGGGCGACCAGGCGCATGCTGCGCGGGAAGCTGAAGTGCGTAAAAGTCAGCAGGCTTACTCGGCGGCTAAACAGCGGACGGGCGAGGCGGTTGACGTAGTGAAAGAGCAAGCGACTCATGCCGCTGAAACCTTTAAAGATCAGGCTGGCGAAGCGGCAAAAGACTTAAGCAAAGCAGTGAAGGGCCAGAGTGCCTCCGGCGCACAAAGTTCGCCGAGCCAGCTAAACAATAGCGCTGGCGTAAACATCGGTGCCACCAAAACTACATCGTCTGGCAGCAAGGTGGTTACGGCGGATGCCGATGGTTCATCGGGTCGGGGTAGTCGTGGGCACAACTCGCCCGCGTCGACCAAAGTCACGCACAATGATCCGGATAAGCTGCGGCCTGTGACTAAAGCTGATGAGAACAAAACCCGTGATCAGTTGAATTCGTAACTTTAGATTGACTCATTAAACGCCGCAGTTTTCCCTGCGGCGTTTTTTTTAGCCGCTGCAAAGCGGCAGACTGTTCGCCTGAACATCTGTGACCCGGCTCCGGACTTACTTTATATGGCCGAAGGGCGCTGGTTTTCGGTATAACGTCATTTATTCCAATACTTAATTTAGCTAGGCTGGTCTGCTAGTTATTAATTTCCCATCGCATACCGAGGAAACCCCATGCTATTCGCCATTAAAGTGTTATTTCTGCGTACTTACATGCTCATCTTTAAAGGCGTAACCGCCATTTTGCCGTTTAAGTGGCCAGAAACCTTTGATGGCGCCGGCTCTTCATTAGAGCTATGTCGGCACATCGCCGCTCAGGGCCATAAAAAAGTGCTGCTAGTCACCGATGAAATGTTGGCGAAACTTGGTTTGCTCGATGGTATGCAAGCTGAGCTGGCTCAACAGGGTGTTGAGGTGTTGCTGTACTCAGGTGTACAGCCCGACCCGACCATCGCACAGATTGAAGCGGGCGTTACGATGCTGAAGGAAAATGGCTGTCAGGCGATTCTGGCCGTTGGTGGCGGTTCGTCGATAGATGCAGCGAAGGTGATTGCTGCGCGTGGTAAGAGCGATAAGCCGATTCAGAAAATGACGGGCCTGTTCAAAGTCACCTTAGGCTTTAAAGGCGTGGTACCGCTCTATGCTGTGCCTACCACCGCCGGTACGGGTTCGGAAGTGACTATCGCAGCGGTGGTTTCTGACACCGAAGCTCAGCGCAAGTTGCCGATGATGGACTTAAAGTTAATGCCTGTCGCTGTTGCCTTAGATGGCGCGCTAATGACAGGCCTGCCGGCTCACATTACCGCGGCTACCGGCATGGACGCGCTGACGCATGCGGTGGAAGCTTATATTTCCCGTAACGCAATGAAAAAGACCGACGTTCAGGCCATCGAGGCCACTCAGCTGATAATGCAAAACCTTGAAACCGCAGTATCCGATGGCAGCAACGTGGCTGCCCGCGATGCAATGACCAAAGCCAGCAACCTTGCCGGTAGAGCATTTACCCAAGCGGGTGTAGGTTACGTTCACGCTATAGCGCATAACTTCGGCGCCTTGTATCACACGCCGCATGGCCTGGCGAACGCGATTGTGATGCCCTACGTGCTGGATTATTCAAAGCCTAATTGTGCCGGTCGCCTGGCTGATTTAGCCCGGGCCTGCAATATTGGTCCGGCGGCAGGTAGTGATGAGCAATTGGCTGATGCATTTATTGCCGAAATTCGCGCCATGAAAGCCAAGTTCGATATTCCGGAGAAGCTTGCAGCGCTGCAACAAAGCGATATTCCGAAGATTGCCACAGCAGCCCTGCAAGAGGCCCGCTTTACTTATGCCGTGCCAAAGTACATGGATAAAGCGACCTGTGAGCGGGTAGTCGGGCAGATGTTGGCGGCTTAAGTTAGCCTGCGCGCTAGTAGTCGATAGGAACAATGCTAAAAAAAATATTGCTTGGCGGGCTGGCGCTACTGGTGGCAGCAGTGTTGCTGTTACCTGTCATACGCGGTGTCGAGACTAAAACCCTCGACGCCTCGGCTCGTCAGGCAACCACCGGCAGTTTTATCAGTACGCCGGTGGGAACAACGCACTATGAATCAACCGGCCCGATTGATGGTGAGCCAGTACTGCTGGTTCACGGTTTTGCCAGCCCTTATTACGTTTGGGACTCTGTGGCACCCGTGCTGGCAGCGGCGGGATATCGGGTTATTCGATATGACCTGATGGGCCGTGGCTATTCGGACCGGCCCGATGTTACTTATGATGCCGCGTTTCTGTCGCGACAAATTACCGAGCTGCTTGAGGGTTTGAGCATCACGCAGCCGATTAACGTTGTTGGCTACTCAATGGGTGGGGCGGTGACGGCTGAGTTTGCCAATACGAACCCTAAGCGAATTAAGCGAGTGGCATTGATTGCGCCGTTCAATACTGCCAAAGACGTTGGTCCGCTAACTTGGCCAATAGTCGGCGACTGGTTGGCTAAAGTGCTGCTGGCGCCGGGCATGCCGGGTCGGCAACCGCTAAATTTTTACAAGCCTGAAGACTTTCCGGACGCCGCGGATAAGTTTCGTGAGCAAATGACTTATAAAGGCTTCGGTCGGGCGATTCATTCGTCATTCAAAACGATTATCAGTGTTGATCAATCGTCGCAGTATCGACAGCTGGCGGCTTCGAATAAACCGCTGTTGTTGGTTTGGGGCGAGGAAGACCAGGTGGTACCGTTTGCTGAGAGCGGCAGAGTGCGGCAAACGCTGGGCAGTGCCAGGTTTGTGGCGGTGAGTGAGGCCGGCCACGCGCCACAAACTGAGCAGCCGACCGTGGTAAATGCGGCATTGCTGAATTGGCTGCAACAATAGCCTCTGGCCAATAACTTATGGCCAAGCCTGCGCCCTCTGCATCAAAAAACCTCTGTAACAGTCCGACGCTAGCTGAAACGCCGCTCACTGAGCTAAAGGGCGTCGGCGCCAGCATGTCAGCTAAACTGGCGGCTTTGCATTTGCACTCCATTCAGGACGTGCTGTTCCATTTGCCATTACGCTACGAAGATCGCAGCCGCGTTTATCCCATCGCCGGGTTACTGCCTGGCCAGCGGGGTTACATTTGTGGCGAAGTAGAGCTTGCTCCACAGGTGAAGTTCGGCAAGCGTCGGAGCATGGTGCTGCGAATTGCCGATGGTAGTGGCGCAGTAACACTTCGGTTTTTTCATTTTTCGGCAGCGCAAAAAGCGGCGCTGAGTGTCGGTGCACGTCTTGCTTGCTTTGGCGAGCTGCGTCGAGGCCCCGGCGGCAATGAAATGGTGCACCCGGAATACAAAGTTCTCGGCGCGCAGCAATCGGTAGAAACCAGCGATAAGTTAACCCCCATTTATCCGGCGGGTGATGGCGTGCAGCAACGCACCCTGCGGCGGTTGGTCGATCAGTCATTTACGCTGTTAGTCAAACAACCCGAACGCTTAGCCGACTATCTACGCGGCGTACCGGCAGCCGGAGTGCAACTGCCGGGCTTAGTGGAATCGCTGCAATTAGTGCACAACCCGCCGGTTACCGTGTCGGTAGCCGAGCTATTAGAGCGCCGCCACCCTTGCCAGCGGCGGCTGGCTTTTGAAGAGCTATTGGCTCACACCCTGAGCCTGCAGCAGTTGCGGGTGGCAACTCGTCGCCAACCTGCCGCTGCTTTGCAAAATGGCAAGGTGCTGTTCGACCAGCTATTGGCTCAACTCGGCTTTCCGCTCACCGGCGCGCAGAACCGGGTTATTAGCGAGCTGTACGACGATTTAGCCTCCGGACAACCCACGCTGCGTTTGGTGCAGGGTGATGTTGGCTCCGGCAAAACGGTGGTTGCCGCAGCGGCGCTGCTGGCCGCCGTGGCCAGTGGTGAGCAGGCGGCAATGATGGCACCGACTGAATTGTTGGCCGAGCAGCATTACCTGAACTTTTGCCAGTGGTTGGAACCGCTCGGAATTCGTATTGGCTGGGTTGCGGGCCGGGTAAAAGGCAAACAGCGCCGGGAAATGCTGCAGGAGCTTTCGAGCGGCGATTTGCAAATAGCCATTGGCACGCACGCTCTGTTTCAGGCTGACATCGAATTCAAATCGTTGGCGTTGGTAGTTATCGACGAGCAGCACCGCTTTGGTGTTGATCAACGGCTGGCCCTGCGTGATAAGGGTTTAGCGGCGAATCGAATGCCGCATCAAATCACCATGACCGCGACGCCGATACCACGAACCCTGGCGATGAGCGCCTATGCGGACTTAGACGTGTCGGTAATTGATGAGCTACCGCCGGGCCGAACCCCGGTTACTACGGTGGCGATTAGCGAGGAGCGGCGTGCAGATGTAACCACCAGAGTGCGTAAAGCCTGTGAACAGGGCCGGCAGGCTTATTGGGTATGCCCGCTGATTGAAGATTCTGAAGCGCTGCAGTGTCAGGCCGCGGAAACTACAGCGGCGCAGTTAACCGAAGAGCTATCGGGCTTGCGGGTGGCGCTGATTCATGGCCGCATGAAGGCCGTTGAAAAGCAGACGATTATGGCGGCCTTTAAAAATCGCGAATCTGATTTGCTGGTGGCCACAACCGTTATTGAAGTAGGCGTTGACGTGCCAAACGCCTCACTAATGATTATCGAGAATGCCGAACGGCTCGGCTTATCGCAGTTGCACCAGTTACGCGGTCGGGTGGGGCGCGGTCAGGCGGAAAGTAGCTGTGTGTTGATGTACAAATCGCCACTAGGTCGGATGGCTAAGTCGCGGCTGTCAATTTTGCGTGAAACCAACGACGGTTTCCGAATTGCCAATCGTGACCTTGAGTTACGCGGCCCGGGCGAGGTGCTGGGCACCCGGCAAACCGGCTTGGTGACTATGCGGGTAGCTGATTTGCTCCGCGACGCGGGATTGCTGCCCGAGGTACGTGAGGTAGCGGAGAATCTGGCGCTTAATCAGCCCGAGCTGGCAGAGCGGCTCGTTGACCGGTGGTTAGGTAGTAGGGCTCGCTACGGTGAGGTTTAGTGCACCGTTTGGTTCATACCGCTAACTGATAGTCGCTGCCATAGCATCAACTGCAATGGAGCAATTTCATCAAATTGCGATTAACCCTAGTGAATTGTATGCAGTTGGGCTACAAAGGCCTGTGATGGCACAGGCCGCGTTTGTACCCGCAGGGAAGTTGTTGGCAGCCTGAACATCAGTATTCTGACCGGACAACTTAGGTGACACTGCTGTAATGAATGACCAACTATCGCGCTACCTAACGGCTTGGCGCTACCCGCTTATGGTGCTGACGTTAGCGCTGGTAGCACTGTGCGGTTATGGCATTACGCTGTTGCACGAAGAGACCGACTACAAGCTGTTTTTCGACGATGGCGACCCGACGTTGGTCGCTTATGAGCAACAGCAGGATGAATACACCCGATCGGAAAACGTCATGTTTTTGCTGCTGCCAAAAAACGGCGAAGTTTTCCAGCGTAACATGCTTACTCTGGTTGAAGAGCTAACCGGTGCTGCCTGGCGAATTCCCAAAGCAGTGCGGGTTGATTCACTCAGTAACTTTCAATGGACTCGCCCCGAGGAAGACGACTTAATTGTGGAGCCACTGTTCGAGTTGCCGGCAGAAATGAGTGAGTTAGAGATCGACCTGCGGCGAGAGTTTGCGCTGAACTCACCGGAGCTACGGAGCTTACTGGTTGCCGCCGATAGCCGGGCCACTGCAGTTAACGTTCGACTATCACTCGATGCCGTCAGGCATGAATGTGATGCTCCGGGAGCTGATTGCAAACCACTGGATAAATTCACTAAGAGCGACCAGCGCACTGCGGCCAGCCTTGAGATCATGGCTGAAGCACGGCGGTTAAAGCAGCGGTTTGAAGCGACTTATCCAGTGGAGATTTACTTGCTCGGATCAGTGGCATTTGACGTTACGTTCAGCGAAAGTGCCGATCGTGATACCGGCGTGCTTATACCGCTTATGCTGCTGATGGTGTCAGTACTGGTGTTCTGGTTCTTACGCTCAGTAATGGCGGTATTGCTTACCCTGTTGACCTTAGGTTTAAGCATTGTCGTATTGCTGGGCAGTGCCGGTTGGGTTGGCTACACGCTTAACACCGTTACCGCCGTCGCGCCGATTGTGATTATTACTCTGGCCGTTTGTGATTGCGTGCATTTGTTTCTTGGCTACTTCAAACAGCTCGAGGCTGGCCAAAGCAAAGTGGAATCGGTGCTGCATAGCCTGCAGTTGAATTTGCAGCCGATTTTCTTGACCAGTATCACCACGGCTATCGGTTTTCTGGCGCTCAACTTCAGCGAATCGCCACCGTTCCGGGCGATGGGCAATATGGCGGCCATTGGTGTAATGACGGCCTGCATTGTCAGCCTTTGCCTGTTACCGGCGCTGTTAACACTGCTGCCGTTCCGGCCGAACAAAGCACCCATTATGGGGCGCGTTACCTTTGACGGGTTGGTAGCGCTGTTGCAACAGCAGCCGGGTCGTGTCGTGGCTGGCTCGTTGGCGGTGGCGTTGTTGCTGATTG
The DNA here is from genome assembly GCA_905479545.1 of uncultured Gammaproteobacteria bacterium. Classification (GTDB taxonomy): domain Bacteria; phylum Pseudomonadota; class Gammaproteobacteria; order CAJQNE01; family CAJQNE01; genus CAJQNE01. The sequence goes on from CAJQNE010000040.1 coordinate 10,354, forward strand.
CTCTGGTGCCGCTGAATACCATTTCTGATAGCGGTAAGCGCTATTTTCACAAAGGTAACGACTTGCGCACGGGTTTGGATTTTCTCGACGAACGTCTCGGCGGCGCTTCTGACAGCGCCTACTCGCTGGACACGGGCGTCGTTGACGGTGTTAACGATCCTGAGTTTTTACGAAAAGTGGACGATTTTGTTCAATGGTTGAGGCTTCAGCCGGAGGTCGCTTATGCCGGTTCTTATGTTGATGTGTTGAAGCGAATAAATCGCGATTTACATGGCGGCGATCCTGCCTATTTCCGGATTCCAGATAGCCGTGAGGAAGCAGCGCAGTACCAGTTACTTTACGAGCTGTCGCTGCCGTTAGGTTTGGATTTAAATTCGCTGGTCAATCAGAATAAATCCGCTGCGAAAGTCAGTGTGAATGTGAGGGATTTGATTTCCCGTGATTTGCTGCTGTTCGACCAGCGAGCTCAGGCATATATGGCCAAGAATATTCCCGAGCTACAGGCTACCGCTGCCGGCCTGGATATGATGTTCGGTGACATAGGCCAACGCAATATCGTCAGCATGATTAAGGGTTCGTTTTTGGCCGTACTGTTGATTGCTATTGCACTAATGATATTCATACGTTCCGTGAAGTTCGGCTTACTTAGCGTAATACCCAATGCTTTTCCCTGCCTTATGGCTTTGGGCTTATGGGCATTATTTAACGGTATCGTGAACCTGGCAGTTACTACGGTGTTCAGTATTACCTTGGGTTTAGTGGTCGATAATACCGTGCATTTCCTCAGTAAATACCTGCGGGCCACGCGAGAGCAGGGGTTGACGGTAAAAGACGGGGTGGCTTATGCGTTCGAGACAGTCGGTCGGCCATTGGTGGTTACTACGGTGGCATTGGCCGCAGGCTTTTCCATGCTGATGCTTTCCGATTTTGCGATTTTTACTGCCATGGGACTGCTGGTGGCAATCACGATTGTGATTGCGCTGGTTTTTGATCTGCTGTTTTTACCGGCGTTACTCATTCTTTTGGATGAACGAAAAAACGCTAAGACGCTTTAACAACTTAAATGCGGATAGCACGAGTATGCGAGCGGCGACAGGCTTGTTTGGCTCGCAGGATTAACCCTGCTACGGTGCAGCCATGTTGAACCTAAAACCGCTGCGAAACAAAAACGTTAGTCTCTGGCTGCTGCTCGATCTTTTTATGATCGTGCTGTTGATGATAAATATTAGCTGGATTATTTTCGACAGCCTGTACATGGTGGACGAGCTGAACAATGTTCTGCGAGTGCTGTTGGGTGATCGTCTTATCAACTGGTACGGCGAAGCGTTGAACCCGCATTTTTACGCCTACGACCTGATCTTCGTCGCCATTTTTGCCAGCGAATTATTGTTCCGCTGGGCTTGGGCGGTGTATCACCGCACCTATGGACACTGGTTGGCGTACCCGGTGCTGCACTGGTACGACGTGCTGGGCTGCATTCCGCTTGGCGGATTCCGCATGTTGCGATTGCTGCGGGTGTTTTCCATTGGTGTGCGGCTGCAAAAAGCCGGTGTTATTGATGTCCGTAAATGGTGGCTATTCAAACAACTGCAGAAACTCTATGCCATTGTGATGGAGGAAATTTCTGACCGCGTAGTGGTACAGGTTATCAGTGGTATGCAGGATGAGCTGCAAAATGCGGGCGGTATTGAAGCGCAAATTATTGATGACGTGGTGAAGCCCCGTCAGCAACGATTAGTGCAGGCAATCGGCTTGCGCCTTAGCCGCACGGTGGGAGTCGCTTACACGCAGAATCGGGAGCCGCTGGAGCGCTATATTAAAACCACGGTAAGCGAGGCGGTTCGGGCTAACCGGGAGGTCCGTACTATCGACAAAATGCCCTTGGTCGGCGGGGTGGTTACCGGTCTGCTCGACGATGCGATCACTGACATCGTTTGTGGTGTCGTGGAGCGGGCGGTTGAAGATTTGGATAGCAAGGAATTTCAGCAGCTGTTCGACGGCTTGGTTAACACCAGCCTCGATGGCCTGCTGGATACCTCGACCGCCGGTAGCAGCGAACTTACCGCTGCCATTAACGAAATTCTCGAGGTGGTGAAGCAGCAAGTTGCGATACGGCAGTGGTTAGACCCCAAAGTTACCGAGAATAGTGATTCGGCGGCGGGAACCACAAGGGAGGTATAGGTCTGGTTTTTTTATTGCCAGCGGCGATTTAGTTGCCGCTGGCGATGGCAAACGATTTTCCCATCGAGTTTTTCAGGTTGTACATTGCCTGATCAGCGGAGTTAACCAGCTGGTTGAAGTTGCGGTGTTTCTGGTGGTTGGGTTGGGCGCTACCCATGCTGGCGGAAAGCGTAATTTTTTTGCCCGCAACCGTAATCGGTTCGCAGAAACTTTCTTCCAGCCGTCGGGTAAGCGCCAAGGCATCAGCATGTGTTCTTGCATCAGTACCGAGAACGGCAAATTCATCGCCTCCAAGTCGGGCGCAGTAGTCAGATTCACGTACTGCGCTTTTTAGTCGGCCCGCAACGGCGCGTAGTACTTCGTCGCCCACCTGGTGACCGAAAGTA
>CAJQNE010000041.1 GCA_905479545.1 uncultured Gammaproteobacteria bacterium
CGTGGATTGGTGCTCGGTGCCATGCCAGCAAATACCGTCAGATAGCGATCGCGGTCGTAACCACCACTGGCCGATACCTTATGCGCCGTGCCGGTTTTGCCAGCTACGCGATAGCCGTCAATTTGCGCTTTACGACCGGTACCACCGTCGCCTTGCACGACGCTATCGAGCATCGCAACCACGTCGTAGGCTGTTTGCTCAGAAAAAATACGCTTTTCGCTACCGGTAAATCGAGCCTCTTCACCTACAAAAGACAGTTCACGCATAACGCCACCAGCAGCTAGCACCGTGTAGGCCTGAGCCAATTGAACCGCGGTAACTGACAAGCCATAGCCGTAGCTCATGGTTGCCTGGCTAATCTTCTGCCAATCGGCAAAATGCGGTAGCACGCCGTGACGCTCACCCGGAAAATTAGTGGCGGTGATGTGACCAAAACCGAGCGAGTCGTAAGTGCTCCATAACTCTTCCGGCGACATCGCCATCGCCAACTTGGTGGCAGCCATGTTGCTGGATTTTCGCAGCACACCAGCCATATCGAGCTTGCCGTAATTGCGATGGTCTTTAATCCGCTTCCGACCAACCATCATCCAACCGGGCGAGGTATCGACCACGGTATCAGGCTTAACCATCCCCTGGTCGAGCGCCGCAGCAATAACAAACGGCTTAATGGTCGAGCCAGGCTCAAACACGTCGGTTAGCGAGCGATTCCGTAAACCGGCAATATCCAGCTCATGGCGATCATTAGGATTAAAAGCGGGCTGGTTAGCCAACGCCAGAATGCCACCGGTCGGCACATCGACCAGCACCACAGTGCCACCTTTAGCATCGTGCGCCTGCACAGTGCGTTTCAGCGCACGATAAGCGAGAAACTGAATTCGTCGATCAAGCGTTAATTGGAGGCTCTTACCTTCACGCGGCGCTTCGTAGCCATCCAGCTCAGCGACCGGCCGGCCACGGCGGTCTTTCATTACCCGCGCCTTACCCGGCTCGCCGCGCATCCAGTCTTCGTAGGCCTTCTCCAAACCCTCCTGACCATGATCGTCAATATCGGTGTAACCCAATACATGGCCGTTCACTTCGCCAGTCGGGTAGAAACGTCGATATTCGCGGCGGGCGTGCACGCCTTTTAGCTGAGCATCAATTACCTGCTCAGCCTGCCACGGCTCCATCCGCCGCTTAAGCCACATAAAACCAGCCGTTTTACGACGCTCAATTCGCGCGCCCAACGTTTTTGGCGACATCCGCAGCAACGTTGCCAGCTGATCAATATTCTCTTCACTGGCCTCAAACCGGCGCGGCTCAATCCAAATAGAATCCACCGGCACTGACACGGCCAATGGCTCGCCATGGCGATCCAGCATCATGCCGCGATGCGCCGCCAACGACATGCTGCGCTGGTGGCGAGCATCACCCTGAGCTTCCAGAAAATCAGCATCCAGCAACTGCAACCAGCTAGCACGAGCCAGCAACAATGCAACAACCAGCAGCATGCCGAACATTACCAATAGCGCCCGCCAGTTCGACTCCACCGGCGCAGGCGCATTGCTCGCTTTCCGCCGGTTGACCGGGGGAGCAGCCTTGCGGCTAGACTTCTTCACGGCGCGACTCATTGTTCAAGCACCACTACGGCGGTGTTCTGCGGCGGCCGCATATTGAGGTTTTTGCGGGCGTTGGCGGCTACCCGGCCATGATCTGCCAGCGTGCTCTGCTCAAGCGCAAGCCGCTCCCAGTGAACCTGAAGCTCATCACGAACGTCGCGCTGCGACTGCAATTCGACAAATGACTCACGGCTGGCCTGCGTAGCAAATACCACCGCCAAGGCCGACAGCACCGTTAGCACCGAGAACGTCGCGACCCAGCGAATCATGCCGCCACCTCAAGCTTTTCAGCCACACGCAGTACCGCGCTGCGGGAACGAACGTTACGCTCAAGCTCAGCACTGTCTGCTTTTGCAGCCTTACCCACTAACTTTAAGGTCGCTTTAGGCGCGTCCATTGGCAACGGCAAATCGGCACGACCCATTTGAGGCGGCCGGGCCTGCTCACGCATGTAGCGTTTTACAATCCGGTCTTCAAGCGAATGAAAACCAATAACGACTAAGCGGCCACCGGTAGCCAGCGCTTCAACACACTGACCCAGCACATCGCGAAGATCATCCAGCTCACGATTGATATGCAGTCGCAACGCCAGGAACGTACGGGTGGCCGGGTGCTTATGCTTTTCCCGGGCACCACGCGGAACAGCGGCTTCAATAACCCGCACCAAATCCATGGTTGTTTCGAGCGGCTGTTCAGCTCGGCGCTCGACAATAAATTGGGCGATACGGTGATGCCACTTCTCTTCACCCAACTCTTTGAGCACCAGACCGATCTCGGCAGCGGAGGCATAACTCAGATAGTCGGCAGCCGTTTCACCCGCCGCGGTGTTCATCCGCATATCCAGCGGACCGTCCTTCATAAAGCTAAAGCCACGCTCAGCTTCGTCGAGCTGTGGAGACGAAACACCCAGGTCGATCAGCACGCCATCAACTTTGCCAAAAACACCTTCGCGTTGTAAGAAATCAGACAGATCGGCAAAACTGCCGTGGTGAATTTTAAAACGCGGCTCAGTGCCAAACTTTTCAGCTGCAGTCGCTATAGCCGTCGGATCTTTATCTATCGCATACAACTTGCCATCGCCGATCCGTGCCAACATCTCAGCGCTATGGCCGCCACGGCCAAACGTACAATCGACATAAATGCCGCCGTCGCGAAGGTTCAGCGCAGTAAGCACTTCATCCAGCATTACGGGTACGTGTTGATCAGTCACTTTTCAGGAGCTCTCTGCCTAGCGGCTTTGTGTGAATTGGTTTGGACATTTCTTACGGAGACAGCCCGGGGCGGTGTGCGTCCGGGCTGCCGAGAATTCATCGCTAAATTGAGAAGTTGTTAAGTTGCTCAAGGGTCGTTTCATCCGGCGGCCCCTGATCCGCCCACTCTTCTGTCTCAGCGCTCCAAACGCCCTCATCCCAGACCTCGAAACGACTACCCTGCCCTAAGAAAATCGCCTTCTTCTGAATGGCGGCGTAGTCTCGTAACATTTGTGGAATCAGGATGCGATTAGCCGTGTCCAATTCCATTTCGGTGGCGTAACCCACCAACAAGCGCTGCATGCGGCGCGAGTCTTTATTCATCGTTGGCAGCGCCATTACGCGCTGCTCCACCGCTTCCCAATCTGGCAGGGCGAATAACATGAGATTTTTGTCGAGGTTTGCAGTAAGCACGAGCTTGCCGTCGCCGCGCTCTACGAGCGCGTCGCGATACCGAGCCGGAATTGCCATCCGCCCCTTGGTATCCACTGACAACGTTGCTATGCCTCGAAACATTACTTTTTCTCTACGGAATTACCCGATTACCCACTAATCACCACTTATCGACACTATGAAACCCAAAAGTTCGCAAGTCAACCAACGGAAACAGGAAAGTTCTAGGCACAACAAACACTTACGCGTGATTACCGAGTGGTAATAGTGAATTTTTCAAGCACTCAGATTCAATTAAATCAGTAAGTTAAAACCGGTAGTTAAAGCCAATTTACACCATTGATTTAACAATAATTCAAGTGGCTTGCGCGGCTATCGCCAGCCAGACAGTGAGGGGTTACCCAGTGGAAAAAGCGCTTACCAACGGCAGCGGAAACCGTTTTGCGCCTTGGTAGACTGTCGAAGAATAATTCCGGGTAGTTGAACAGGGCTTATTCGACATTAGCGTTTAGCACAGCCAATTTTTGCTGTATCCAACCTAACCACGCTCACGCCGCTTCCGAACTGACCACAATAATCGCGACATCGATAGTCGGGCGGCAATGCACTGATACAAAAAATCAGGCCGACTGCGAAAAGGTACTGGGATACAGCAATGAGGGCTTCGGCTTGTTGTTTTTTACGGCGACAAAAACAGGCTACACTTTTAAGTCATCGGCTCATGGCCAACCGCAGACCGCTGAACATGATGAACCACGAACCGCAGAAACTCTTCACAGGCCGATATTTTTGGCTGTCGATTGCCGTTAACGGCCTCTGGATTAACGCCTCTGAGATTTGGCGCTACTTTGAGATAGTGATGCCCGCCTTGCGCGAAGCCGTACCCGGCTCAGCGCCAATGAGCCTTGGCGTGTTTGCCGCCTGGGGTATCTGGGACACTCTTGTACTCTTTGCCGCCACCGGGTTTTTCTGGCTGTGGCTGACGCAATTCGGCACAACCATCAAACAAACTATCATCGCCGCAACTTTATTCTGGTTGGCGGTATTCGTAGTGCTGTGGCTCGGCGTATTTAACCTTGGCTTAGTGCCCTTTCAGGTTTTTGCCAGTGCGCTGCCGCTAGCTTGGCTAGAGATGCTAATTGCCGCGCTAATAGTTCGCTGGTTTATGCAGCGCCAGCGGAGTTCAAATTAGCCGGGCGGAGTTTCGCCCCCGGCGCCAGGCGCCTGCCAATTTGCATAGGCAGCGTCTGGCTGACTCACGGTTTGCACATATAACGCCTCAACCTGCTGTCGCGCCCAAGGCGTTTTCCGTAAGAACTTTAAGCTGGAGTTGATGCTCGGCTCGTTGGTGAAGCAATTTATGGCGATTTTCTCACCCAAAGTTTCCCAGCCATAGCGGCCCACCAAGAGAACGAGCACAGCCTTAAGTGTCACTCCGTGGAGCGGATCATTGCGACCGTAGTTACTATTGCTCATGCATTGAACTCAAAACTATCAAACCACAACTGCGACTCGGGTAAGCCATGCTCAAAGAATGCTGCAGTTGCCGCGCTTATCATTGGCGGCGGGCCGGCGAGATAAACATCAAAACCGCTGAGGTCATCATATTCTGCGAGCACCAGATCATGCACCCATCCAACCCGGCCCTTCCAGGCGTCACCCGCCATCGGTTCGGATAGCACCGGCACGTAATTAAAGTTCGGCTGCTCGGCTTCCCATTCGTCGATGTAGTCATGGGCGTAAAGATCATGACGGGCACGAGCACCCCAGAACAACGTGATGGGCCGCTCTATTTCGGCGGCGACAGCGTGCTGCATAATGGCCTGCATCGGCGCGTATCCGGTGCCGCCCGCGACCAGTAAAATCGGCCGATCGCTGTCTTCGCGGAGGTAAAAGCTGCCGAGCGGGCCGTGAATTCGCATCAGCGCTTTATCACGCATGGTTTCAAATACATGGCCGGTAAATTCACCCTCCGGCACTCGGCGAATGTGTAACTCCAACTGCTCATCATTATGTGGCGCATTCGCTAAC
>CAJQNE010000042.1 GCA_905479545.1 uncultured Gammaproteobacteria bacterium
CACCAAGGCCCACCTCCAATACCGTGATATCCACTTCAGCTTCGGCGAAACACTCCAGCGCTGCGAGCGTCGCAAATTCAAAATAGCTCAGCGTTACCGCACTGCCATCCGCGTTAAAGCAGCGCTGCCGGGCCTGGTCAATTCTCTCGAACACGGCACACAGCACCTGCCCGGCAATTTCCTCACCATTAAGACGGATACGCTCGGTATAGCGTAATAAATGTGGTGAAGTATAAGCGCCAGTGGTTAAGCCGCCCTCACGAGCAATACGCTCGGCGAGTGCCACACAAGAGCCTTTGCCGTTGGTACCAGCAACGCTAATAACCCTGCACTGCAAACCCTTAGGCCGCAGCTCATGCCAAACAGCGGCAACCCGCTGCAAACCCAAATCAATCGGATTCGGGTGCAGCGTTTGCTGCCACTCTAGCCAGTCGTCGAGCGTTGTGAATCGCACTGCAGTAAATCGCCCGGGTATCAGCTTACTAAGCGGCCTTCAGCAATAACGAGTTCATGCGCTTTACAAAGCCGGTCGGGTCACTCAGCGTGCCACCTTCAGCCAGTACAGCTTGGTCAAATACCAGTTTGCACCAGTCGCCAAACTCTTCATCGCCTTGCTTGGCTTTCAAACGAGCAATCATCTCGTGGTCAGCATTGATTTCCAGGGTCGGTTTGCTCGGCGGCATGTCCTGACCCATCTGTTTCATAAGCTGCTGCATATGCCGACTCATTTCGTGATCGGCCACAACCAAGCAGGCCGGCGACTCCACTAAGCGCTTCGAGGTTTTGACCGCCGCCACCTCATTTTTCAGCGCCTCTTCAATCGCTTTTAACAACTCGTCTTTGGTTTCTTCTTCCGCATCGTCTGCTTTGTCTTCGCCGGTTAGCTCCAGGCCACCCTTAGCAACCGACTGCAGTGATTTACCATCAAATTCGGTGAGGTGCGATACCAGCCACTCGTCAACACGGTCCGATAACAGCAGAACTTCAATGCCCTTTTTACGGAAAATTTCCATATGCGGGCTGGCATTCGCTGCGGTGTAACTATCAGCTACCAGATAATAAATTTTATCCTGCTCTGGCTGCATCCGTTCAATGTAGTCAGCGAGCGATACAGTTTGTGCGTCACCTTCTGCGTGAGTTGAAGCAAAGCGCAACAACTTGGCAATCTGATCTTTATTGGCCTGATCTTCAACCGGACCTTCTTTCAGCACTTCGCCGAACTGCCCCCAGAATTCCTGGTATTTTTCAGCATCGTTCTTAGCAAGCTTCTCTAGCGCGCCCAGTACTTTTTTAACCGAACCGGAGCGAATCTGGTCGATAACGCGGTTTGACTGCAATAATTCACGTGAAACGTTCAGCGGCAGATCATTCGAATCGATCAAACCACGGACAAAGCGCAGGTAGCGCGGCATCATTTTTTCCGCGTCGTCCATAATGAACACCCGCTGCACGTACAATTTCACGCCGTGCTTGGCATCCGGCTCGAACATATCGAACGGTGCTTTACTCGGTACGTACAACAGGCTGGTGTACTCCAGCTTGCCTTCTACGCGGTTGTGGCTCCATAGCAGCGGATCAGTAAAGTCGTGGGCAACGCTTTTATAAAACTCGTTATAGTCTTCGTCTTTCAGCTCGCTCTTCGGGCGGGTCCACATGGCGGCGGCTTTGTTAACCGTTTCCCACTCAGGCACGTCCGTGACATCACTATCATCGGCGCTATTAGCCACCTCTGAATCATCTTCGCCCTTCGGCTCAGGCTCTGTAAGCATGCGAATCGGCAGATCGATGTGATCTGAATAGCGATTAATAATCGACTTCAGACGCCAACTATTAAGAAACTCGGTTTCGTCGTCGCGCAGATACAGAACAATTTCAGTACCACGCGGGGTTTCGCCAACTTCTTCCAGCGTGTAGTCACCCTTACCTTCCGACTCCCAACGCACGCCAGTATCAGCGGGCTGGCCAGCACGACGAGTTGTCAGCGCCACTTTATCTGCAACAATAAAGGCCGAGTAAAAACCAACACCAAACTGACCAATCAGCTGACGGTCTTTAGCCTGATCACCACTGAGTGCTTCAAGGAATTTTTTGGTGCCGGAACGTGCAATCGTGCCGACATTATCGATCACTTCCTGCTGCGTCATGCCAATGCCGTTGTCGCGCAACGTTAGCGTTTTCGCTTCGGCGTCAAACTCTACCTCTACCCGCAATTCGTGATCGTCTTCATATAACGCTTCATTCGACAAGCCCTCGTAGCGAAGCTTGTCGCAGGCATCCGAAGCATTAGAAACCAGCTCACGGATAAAAATTTCTTTATTCGAGTACAGCGAATGAATCATTAGCTGCAGAATTTGCTGAGTTTCAGCCTGGAAGCTATGCGTTTGCTTAGCGTCGGAATTAGTATCTGGTTTGGTTTCTGTCGTCATAAATCACTGCTTATCTTAATCGTTGCGGCAACGCCGCAGGATGAAAAATGGTTGTTATCGATATAGGGCTCCGCCGATCATCTTTCAAGACCAAAGGAACTAAACGGCCACAAAAAAAGCGACGCCTGCCAGTGCAGAGCGTCGCTTTTCGCTTAGAGCGCTTGGTTAGAACCAAACTTACTTCTTAGCAACCAGCTTTTCTTTAATACGTGCAGAACGGCCAGAACGGTCGCGCAGGTAGTAAAGCTTGGCGCGACGTACTGCACCGCGACGCTTCAGTTCAATCTCTGCAACCATTGGGCTGTAAGTCTGGAATACGCGCTCAACACCTTCGCCATGCGATATTTTACGCACAGTAAACGCTGAATTAAGGCCACGATTACGCTTAGCAATAACTACGCCCTCGTATGCCTGAAGGCGCTCGCGAGCACCCTCTTTAACGCGAACCTGAACCACTACGGTATCACCGGGGCCAAACTCGGGAATTTTTTTGTTAAGAGCTTCAACTTGCTCTAGTTCTAATTGGCGAACGATGTTCGTCATAACTTCTACCTGCATCAATAACTAATATTTCACGTTGCCAGAGGCTGTTGGCTACTCAGCGGGCCCTTGGGCCGCCTGCCATTCGCGTAGTAACACCTGTTCCTGCTTATTTAGCTCACGATCAGCCAACAAATCCGGCCGTCGTTCACTGGTTCGCCCTAACGATTGCTGTAATCGCCATTGCTGAATTTTTTTGTGGTCGCCCGACATCAAAACCGCCGGCACCTTCAGTTCGCCATCTTCACCGACCGCTTCCGGCCGACTGTAGTGCGGGCAATCCAACAACCCATCACTAAACGAGTCCTGCTCTGCTGAGTCAATATTGCCAAGCGCACCCGGCAATAATCGAATCATCGTATCCATCATCACCATCGCCGGTAACTCACCGCCGCTGGTTACGAAGTCGCCAATTGATATCTCTCTATCAACCCGCGACTCAATCAATCGCTCATCGACACCTTCATAGCGCCCAGCCAGCAGTGTTACCTGCTCAAACTGGCCTAACTCCGCCGCAAGCTGCTGATTCCAGCGCTCGCCCTGCGGACTCAGATAAAGAACCGGTCCGGCTTTTTTTCCGCTGCTTTCTACATCTTCAGCAATCGCATCCAACGTCTTCGCCAACGGCTCGTACAACATAACCATGCCGGGGCCACCGCCGTACGAGCGGTCGTCCACAGTGCGGTGCTTGTCGCTCGCAAACTCTCGCGGGTTCCAGCACTTCGCAGTGGCAATGCCATTCCGACAAGCTCTGCCGGTTACACCTTGCTCAGTAACAGCAGAAAACATCTCTGGCATTACCGTTAAAATATCAAACCTCATCAAAGCTGCCGCTGTTCGGGGCGCTAAAAATCGGCATCCCAGTCCACCGTTATCAAACCGGTTTCCAGGTCTACATCGGTCACGTAGGTATCCAGCACCCAAGGAATCAACTGAGGTTCAGCCTTCTTCCCGACCACTTCATTAGCAACCACCAGCACATCGTTCGAACCGGTTTCCAACATTTTTTCAACGACACCAAGCCGTTCGCCAGCGACGTTCTTAACCGCCAAACCAATCAGATCAGTCCAGTAGTACTCACCTTTGCGTAGCTTAGGTATGCAGCTCATCGGTACCGCAATTTCAGCACCGATTAACACCTGAGCCTGATCAGGGTCATTAAACCCGTCAATCTGAGCCACCACTGTCTTACCTTGGCGGCGGCCCGAAACTAATTCCACATCGCGCCACACGCCGTTTTGGCAGAGCTTCCACGGCTTGTAGCGCGCTATGTTTTCCATAGGGTCAGTGTTCGAATACACCTTCACCCAACCCTTAACACCAAACACCCCATTAATAGCGCCAGCATTAAGCCAGCCCTCAGGCGCGGTGGTTTGGGTTATTTGCTTCAGCTTAAGCTGCCGCTGCTTCTTCTTTGGCAGCAGGCTTTTCAGCTGCAGGAGCGGCCGGCGCTTCAGCAGCAGCTTTACGAGCCAGCTTAACCAGGTTTTGAACGCGGTCAGAAATCTGTGCGCCCTTAGCTACCCATGCATCAACCGCATCAAGGTCTAAACGAAGACGTTCTTCGCCGCCTTTAGCACGCGGGTTAAAGAAGCCCAAACGTTCAATGTAACGGCCGTCACGTGGGTTACGGCTGTCGGTAGCAACAACGTGATAGAAAGGGCGTTTTTTGGCGCCGCCACGGGCTAGTCGAATTTTTACCATGTTGTAACTACTCTTAATATTGGGAAGACTGTTCAGCAGCCTAATTTTTCAGAATCATTCAGAGCGGTCAGCCAGTTGAGCGACACTGCCCTGAAAAGAGCGCGGGATTGTACGCGAGTTTCTGGAAAAGTGAAGGTTCTGCAGTGAGTTAGAATGGGTTTTGACCGTTTTTGACGGATTCGCGAGACGAACCCCATACTTAAAACAAGCTAGCCATCTTTCGCTTTGCGCAAAACAGGCAAGTTCTGCCGGTTTTTCGAGTTGCCGAATGGCGAGTTAACGGTCTGGCACTCGCTGCCGCTCGCCTAACGGCGTTTTACGTCGCAGCATAGCTTTCGCCCTTGTGGGCGAGTTCATTTTTTTGCTACACAAAAAAAAAGGAACCAAATAAAGCGCGCCCAATTTAGCCACGGCAACTGATACGCTGGCTCATTAGAAGCCTTATTCGCGAGAGACATCGAGGGCTTAAACCATCCGTGGTACTTGGAACCAGCCACGCCATCCATGGCGTGTCGTTCACCGAGCTGCGTTATGCCTTCGGGCATAACGGTCACGCTTCACCCCAGTGCTGCTCAGATTGTCGGGGTTGTCATACGAGGCTTCCTGCCTCGTATGCCGATGCCGGACGTCCTGTCCGTCACCCTTCGGGCCTCTTCCGAAAATCTTCCGCGGCTCGGCGGCACATATGGGATTTACTACTCGGGCTCGTCGCTGCGCAACATCGCCTCTTGTTCAAAGCTTTTCTGGCATCCTATTGTAGGGCGGGCTTTAGCCTGCCTTGGATAATGGCAGGCTAAAGCCCGCCCGACAGAAAGCCAGGTGTAATCTAGGACAACAGCGATGTTGCGTAGCAACGAGCCTGCTAGAAACGCCGTCTGGAATCGCCGAGCCGCGGAAGATTTTTGAGATTAGGCCCCGAAGGGGTGACGCACAAGGATGTGCGGCATTCGCATACAGGGCAGGACGCCCTGTATGCGAACCCTCAAAAATCTGAGCAGTGAGGGAACCCGAAGGGCGATACAGCCGTTAGGGATTTTTTGATTCCTTTTTGATCCTTCAAAAAGGACACTCGCCCAACATAGGGCGAAACCGATGCTCAGATGTAATGACTTCGTTAGGCGAGCGGCAGCGACAGCTACAATAAAATAGCCGACCCTACTTAAACGGCCCCTTGCCCGGCGGCAAACCCGGCATTCCGCCACCTAAACCACCGCCGCCGCCCAAACCGGGTGGCAAGCCACCACCCGGTGGCATTCCGGGCATTCCGCCGCCGCCAAGGCCAGCCATCATTTTCGCCATGCCGCCTTTGGTCATTCGCTTCATCATCTTCTGCATCATGGCGTGCTGCTTCATCACTTTATTGATGTCAGCTAATTGCGTGCCTGAGCCAGAAGCGATGCGGCGCTTACGTGAGCCTTTTACCAACG